>JAUWOO010000075.1 GCA_030612095.1 Thermoplasmatota archaeon
GGATCCATAGTTGTCTCCCACAACTGCCCTGGGTTCATCTCACCAAGACCTTTATAACGCTGAATTCCAGCACCAGTCCCACCAAACTCCTCTATTTTTTGTTGTTTTTCCCGCTCAGTGAACGCATAAGCAACCTGTTTACCTTTACTGACTTTATACAATGGGGGCTGAGCAATATATAGATAACCCTCTTCGATCAATGGTCGCATATAACGGAAGAAAAAGGTCAACAACAATGTCCTAATGTGCTCTCCATCGACATCAGCATCAGTCATGATGATTATCTTATGATATCTAGCTTTTTCAATATCAAACTCTTCACCGATACCGGTACCAGTAGCCGTGATAAGGGCAAGGATTTCATTGTTTTTTAGGATTCTATCCATACGGGCTTTTTCAACATTAAGAATCTTACCCCTGAGTGGTAAAATAGCCTGAAATTCACGATCTCTGCCTTGTTTTGCACTGTTATGAACAAAAATCCCACTTGCTAACGCAAAGTTATGTGTGTTTGGCACTTCGATATCATATACATCTATTTTCTCATTTAACTGAATAATATCAACGATTTTGTGATTATAATTTGATACTGCTTCCATAGCGCCCTCATTGTTTCCCGCGAAAAATCTTTTAACAAACGTGTCAAATCTAAGTAGTGTTTTATCATTCCTCTGTCCCCTTAGATTATTATATTCTTCTACATTTATTTCTTCATGTTTTTCAAATACTTCATGTAATGCTTTTATAGTCTTTCTATAATATGTTTCATTATATGTTTTTATTCGTTTTTCTCTGAATTCAGGAGTCCATTGTTCTTTTGTTTTTTCACTTCTCCATTCGAGTAACTCTGGATCTTGCCACTGTTTTTTGGCAATTGTAGATAGGTGAGTTCGTCTTTCAGGATGTTTTTCGAAAAATTCTTTTACTCTTTTTGACTGACATTCTCTATTTTCTTCTTCAGCCCAATACTTTTTTTGTTCTTCAGAAAGACGTTTTAATACTTCTGCTTGATATTCTTCATTTGCGTAATAAAACTCTAAGTATTTATTTTTCATATATTCTTTATATTCTGGATCCTGCCATTGTGCTTTTGCCTGTTCACTTAAAATTTTCCTGGTTTTTGGATTTCTCATTCTTTTACTCATTTTCTCTCTAAATTCTTTAGATTGTTTGATCTGCCTGCATTTCTCTTTAGCTTCTTCGGAATGGATTGTCATACTTGCAAGATCTCTATGATATTTCATATGTCGTTGTTTTTCCATTCTAGTAAGATTCGTTGGATTATTATTTAGTTTGTTAAAATCAATATGGTGTCTATCTGCTCCACGTTTGGTGGAATAAACATCGTGTTCGATATTCCAATTATCTGATAAAATGTGTGTAAATATCCATCGATGATCTTTATTGTCATAAACCAACTCATAACCTTTAATAGTGATTCTTTTTCCTAATCTTGAGAGTTGTTTTCTCAGGGGCATAAGTGAATCTTTGTTTGTGAGGTCTTTTGCTTTTTTGTAACTGCCATCTCTTGTCATAACTAGGTGATCAGGTGTACAAACAATTTCCTCTCTGTTATCTAAAATAACTTTAACTACCTCAACATTTCTTTTTGTAATCCTTGGATTCTTAATTTCTTCGACACCGATACTCCCATCATTTTTTGTTGTATAACAGAAATTCCTTTTTCCCTGATTATGTTCTTCAACAAGTTGTTTAAATGTTATGTTTCTTCCATCAAGAAGCGAAATTTTTGTATCTCCTGAAAAACAACCACCTGCACTATCTCCCTCAACAATATAAAGTTCTGTTTTACTAGGATCTCTGCTGGAGCAATCAGCTAGTTTCCCAGGTAGTGCTGAAGATTCTAGAAGTCCTTTACGACGGGTTAGTTCACGTGCTTTACGCGCTGCATCACGTGCACGACTTGCTGTTACTGATTTATCGATAATTGTTCGTGCAACAACTGGCGTTTCTTCAAAAAATTCGCTTAGTTTCTCATTTGTCGTACTCTCGACGATTCCACGGACTTCAGAATTACCGAGTTTTGTTTTTGTCTGTCCCTCGAATTGCGGATGCCTAACTTTACATGAGATAACTGTGGTGATTCCCTCTCTACAGTCTTCTCCACTTAAACTAAAATTTTCGTTATCAAATAACTTGTTTTTCTTTCCATAATCATTAAGAACTCTGGTAAGCGCCCCTTTGAAACCAGAGAGGTGTGTTCCTCCCTCATGGGTGTTTATATTATTGGCAAAGGTAAAAATATTTTCTGTGTAACCATCAGTATATTGAATTGCTATTTCTACTTCCACGTCTTTTTTCTCGGCTTTTAGATATATAGGTTCTGGATGAAGTGGTGTTTTGTTTCTGTTGATATGTTGGACAAACTCACTGATACCACCATCATACTTGAACGTTTCACTTTTTCCACTGAGTTCGTCAGTGATTTCAATTTCCAAACCTGCATTGAGATATGCCTGTTCTTTTAATCTGGATGCTATGGTTTCGTACTTTATGTCTGTTGTTTCAAATATTTCAGGATCTGGGAGAAAAATAATTGTTGTACCATTTTTTTCTGATTTCCCAATTTCCTTTAAAGGAGCAACAGTGAAACCATGATCATATTTTTGGTAGTATTCCATTCCATTTCTTTTGACTTTTACTTCAAGCCATTTGCTGAGAGCATTCACACAGGATACGCCAACGCCATGTAGACCACCTGATACTTTGTATGCTTCATTGTCGAATTTACCTCCAGCATGAAGTGTTGTCATAACAAGTTCTACACCTGATTTATTGTATTTTTTGTGCATTGCTACAGGTATTCCTCTGCCATTGTCAGTAACTGTTACGGATCCATCTTTATTTAGGATGACCTGAGTCTTTGTACAGTATCCTGCAAGTGCTTCATCGATGGCGTTATCAACTACCTCATAAACAAGATGATGTAGCCCTCTTTCATCTGTACTGCCTATGTACATTGCTGGGTTTTGCTTTACAGCTGCAAGACCTTCTAAGACTTGTATGGAATCTGTATCATAGTTTCCATTGATTTTAGTTTCTTCTTTGCTCATGGTTATTCACATCAGATTGAGTATATACACTAATTCAGTTAGTTTTTTTAGGAATTTTTTTGTCCCATCACCAACGCCGAATTTCGCTACTTTCCATATGGAGCAAACACTAATAAACGTTACTATCCAAAACGGTAGAAAATTCGCTTGGATTTTTACTTCTTTTTTTGATAAAGTGTTAAATATCCAAGGAACGATAACAATTTATTAAGTTGTGTGTGGGGGTATTGTGAGAAAAAAGTCATTTAAACGCGGAAATTTTTCTGGTGTGTATAGAATTCTGATTGTTGTACCATTGTTGATTTCGTTTCTCTTTTTGGGAGCTATAGGTGGTGTGGCCCAGAGTGACGAAAATATTGCAGAACAGTATGCCCCCATATTGTACTTTGAGCAAGGTGAGATGTGCTATCCTGTAGATGTTTCGTATCACATTGATAATTCATATTTATACCAATTTATGGGGGATACTCCAATATTGATAGATGAATCACCTACGGCAGAAGAACTTTCTTATTATTCGCCTGTGCAGAGCCAATATCAGAATATTGAATATTTTTATCTTGATAACCAACATGGCACTGTCGATGATGATGGAGTGATCACTGATTATCAAAGTAAGATGGATGCGCATGGTTATACAGTATATTCTCGTGTCTATCCTGGTGGTGGAACGACGGTTATTCAATATTGGATGTTTTACGCCTTCAATAAGGGTGAGTTAAATCAGCATGAGGGCGATTGGGAGATGGTTCAAGTCGTTCTTTCTGGTGGAACACCAACCGATGTTATGTATAGTCAGCACCATAGTGGCCAGAGAGCAACATGGGATCAGGTTGAACGAGATGGAGATCATGTTAAGGTTTATGTTGCACGTGGCAGTCATGCAAATTATCTCCGTTCCTATTCTGGAAAATTTGGGGTAGCAAGTGATATAGTTGGCGCTAACGGAAAAATACTAGAATCTGGAGACTATACTTTAGAGTTACTTGAATCACAGGACTGGCTTAGTTTTGCTGGAAGGTGGGGGGAGTTTGACAGTTATGAAGATGTATTTCGTGGAAAAGTTGGGCCACAGGGTCCAACGTACCGAGAGAACGGTGTCATGTGGAATAGCCCGGTTGATTGGGGCAATGGTCTTTCCCAGGCCGACAACAATATCTTCTTGTTTGAATGGTTCCTTTACAATATTGTAACTATATTTCTCATCTTGACTGCTGTTTCTATCAGTTTAATTGTTTTTCGTATTTACCGACGTCATAAAAAACATGGTCTTGGTCCACGGATTGTCTCAATGTTTTATATTGATGGATTCAACATCAAAAGTATTGGCAATATTCTCTGTATTGTTGGTGTTATAATTGCGGTTTTTGGATTGTTTAATTTGTGGTATGCTGTCTCAATTAACATCAATGTCAAGGATTTTGAAACCGCAGGCACAGTAGACATGATAGCCATAGATGGGATTGATGGAGTCAGGATAAATCTCCTTGACCCAAGTAGCGGCCCTGTTCAGATTGGTTCGTTGTCAATTCCATTTTCGTTATTCATCGGCTTAGGCCTTGTTTTTCTCGTTCTGGCAACTATTGGAATTTCCAGTAGTAAAAAACTTGGGCGGAAGTACATAACTCATGGTATAAAACTTCTTATTCCTATCATCATAATATTGGCTGTAATCATGGCACTAGGTATGATTCCTTTTGGTTCTGTTGCAGGTGATAATGTTGATGCAACTGTGGAAGAAATCTTAGGTTCTATTTCTAGTGCTCCATTTGGTGGTCAGAAGACAATTCCTGTATATGAATCAGGAGTTAGCGGTCAGATATCTTTTCAGTGGGGACTTGCTTTGGGTGGACAGTTACTTTTAGTTGCTGCCATCATACTACTTGTTGCAGGTATTATGGAAATTATTGCAAAGACATCATTTTTTAAGGAAAAGGTGTCTGATAAATCAAAAAAATTAAAACCTAAAAAATCACCGGAAGAATCACTTGAAACACAAAGTGAAGAAGCAGAAGAAATAAAACTCCCAAAACCTATTGATTCAGAAGAACAAAGAAAAGAGTAAAATTTGTAAATTAAAAGAAAGAAAATTATGATAATCAATGCCGATCTACATATTCATTCTTATTTTTCTAGGGCCCCAGGTGATAAAATAACTGTTGAAATCCCTAGTAGTACAAGTAACAAAATAAATATTGAGGCGATTTCCTTGGAGGCACCTCGTAAGGGAATTGATATTGTGGGTACTGGTGATTGTCTTCATAGTGGGTGGATGGGGGAGATAAAAACCTGTAATGTGGTTGATGATGGTACTTTCGAACTTAACGGAACACGTTTTATTCTCAGCACCGAAATTGAAACTAAAAATCACGTTCATCATCTGTTATATTTTCCAAGTTTTTCCGCTGTTGAAGAGTTTAAAAGAATAATAAAACATTTTTCCAAGAACCTTGAGATTGATGGCAGACCGACTGTAAATATGGGTGGCGAAGAACTTGCATCTATTGCTAGAGAGGTCGATGCTCTTATTGGTCCCGCTCATGCTTTCACACTATGGACTGGTATTTACGCTCATTATGGCTCTCTAAGGGAATGCTATGGTGACCTTGCTGATTATGTTTCATTTGTTGAGTTAGGGCTAAGCGCTGATTCGGATTATGCTGACAAAATACAGGAATTGCACAGGCTGACATTTTTGACAAACTCGGATAGTCATAGTCCTCATCCGGTGAGATTTGCACGGGAGTTTACTAGGTTTGAGGTAAGGGATGTCACTTTTGACGAAATTAAAAAAGCAATTTTACGAACTGGTGGGAATAAACCAGTTTTAAATGTTGGTTTGCCACCGCAAGAAGGAAAATATAACGAATCTGCATGTGTCTCTTGTCATACTCATTATACACTTGAGGAAGCTCTGCAGAGAAATTGGAAATGCAGTTGTGGAAAACGGATAAAGAAGGGAGTGAAGGATAAAATTACTGAGCAGGCCACTTTTGCCAAACCACAACATCCTGATCATAGACCTCCATATGTTCATCTTATTCCTTTGTCTGAAATTATTACAAAGGCTGTAGGTCAACGCAACCCGTTTACAGAGACGACATCAAAAAGATGGGGTGAACTGGTATCTGAATTTGGAAGTGAGATAAATATACTACTTGATGTAGATGTCAGTGACATAGCGAAGGTTACCGTTCCTGCAGTTACCGAGGCAATACAGGCTTTTCGTGAGGGTAAGGCTGTTATTAACCCTGGTGGGGGAGGAAAATACGGGACCATAGAGTTTCCTTTTGAGGGAGATATGCTTACGGTATCTCTAGCTCATGAAGAGGAATAAATGGATATTCTTAGATATCTGGAAGAATGTAATCTTTGAAATGATGGATAAATATGGACAACTTCTTTCTATGAAACTGATAAAAATCTCGTGTTGATGGTACGAATATCCATGTTTTTTTGAAAAAATCATCTCAAACAATGTTTAAGTATACGAAATCTATCGAGTTTTGGTAAACATGGAAGATATTGCTATATTGGAATATAAAAAGATAGATCTTTCGGATTCGATGCTTGTAATTGCATTTCCGACTGTAGGATTGATCAGCTCCATAGCAGGGCGTTTTATCATCGACTCGTTAAAACTTAACGAGATCGGATCGATTGTCTCAAAACATTTCATGCCAGCCACGGTGATACATAATTCGAACCCTTCTCCTCCTGTGAGAATATATGCTGGGAAGAAGGTGTGTGGACCTGATAACTCTTGTGAACAACTTGCTGTGATAATTTCTGAGTTCATGCCCCCATTGGATATTATAAAACCGTTAGTTGATAAAATCTTTGATTGGTCAGAGGAAAAAAATTGCAAAGTGATTATGGCGTTAGAAGGAACACACGTGATGGGTGAAAAAAATAAAAAGAATTTACAAGTGTATGGTGTGGGTAGCACTCCTTTAATGAAGCATGTCCTTAAAAAGTACAATATTAAACAAACACAGGAAGGAATGATCACCGGTGTCACTGGCGTCCTTCTCTATAGCGGCGCTCTTATGAATCGGGATGTTATCTGTCTATTGTCAGAGGCACATGCATTGTATCCAGATTCAAGAGCTGCAGGAAATCTATTAGAAAAATTAGATATACTCCTTCCAGGGATAAAAATCGATCCAGCACCCCTTTATGAGGCGGCAGAGGGGATAGAGAAGGACATAAGACAATTCATGAAACAATCAAAACCAACGGCTCCGGCACTACCTCCAATTCCATCTTCGATGTATGGCTAGAAAATAGCGCTGTCGTAATTTGTGGAAACAATCCCTACTTTCATGCAGGTAATGTTGTAATCGATTTTGTTGTAGTTTTCTGAAAAATATCTCTTCTTCTTTTCAGGGAAAATTGTATTCCTAAAGTTTATATTGTTTAAAAATATAGGGAATGAATGAAAGTGGGGTGATATATGACCGTAGGTTTCGTACTAATAAAAGTTGAACCTGGACACGAATTTTGGATATACAGAAAACTTTCTGATGTAACAGCTGTAAAAGAGGTATATCCTCTCTTCGGAGAATATGATTTTATTGTTAAAATAGTTGCAGATAATTTTGAAATTATTGGAAGTATATTGTCAAATAAGATTAGAACAATAGCTGGTGTAAAGGATACTGAAACGCTAGCAGAAATGGATACATTCAATGTGTGAGTAAAACCGTTCTATGATCTGCACAAAGCATTTTCATTTAATTTTCCATTCTCTGGTTATTAATTACACGTTGAAACATCCCATGTGGCTGTATTATTGATATTTGCCGTCAAAATCCGAGGGGAATGTATTTTCTATTCTGTCTACTTCCTACATTAAACGGGAAATATGGGGTGATTAGATTGTTTCTATGGAGAAGTAAACCTTACTGTCTTTTAAAGATGAATGTACTTTATCTGCGAACCATACAAGCTCTTCTATACTTACAGATTCTTCATTCCATTCATATACAAAGTCATAGTTTCCTTTGGTTGCCTTGAAACCAATATTTAGTAATATACTTTTTATTTCTGATGGGGAACTTCCTTCGCTATTGACCAAAATCTGTAGATAAGTCTTCATATGTGTCACTCATGAAGTTAATTGATATGAAGGTATTAAATTGTTGCTATGTTATCAAATAAAGGGATATTTTTGTCATTTCACTCTTGCTTTTGGATGAGAATATGGATTTTGTAAAGGTTTTATAAATCAATGACTGTTACAGAATTTAGATCGGGGGAATTATGAGAATGGATGATGAAGCGATATTTATTAAAAAAGGGGGAGAGAAAAGCAGAATAAAAAAACCGGGAAAATTGTATAAGTTGATGATCAAATCGGATAAAATGGAGGCAATAATATCTGAACTCGATTCGAGTTCGGAGTCGAGATGGTATCAACATGAGGGTGAAGAACTGCATCTTGTTCTCCAGGGGAAAATGGAATATACTGTAGGTGAAAAATCCTATAAAATGGGCGAAGGGGATATTTTATGGCACCAGTCAATGTTGAAACATAGGGCGAAAAATATCAGCAATAAAAAAGTAGTGTATATCACTGCGGGGGCCCCTCCAACGTTTATATGAGTCATTTATCGACAAGAGATGTAACGAGAAGGTGTGAGCGGAAATGAAAGTATTATGTTGCTATTGTAGAAAAGAATTTGATTGGAATAATGAGGATATATTTGTACAACCTTCTGGCACTGGTATCGTATTTCGATGCAGAGATTGCTTGAAAGACACCAGAGCTTATAAAAAAGATAAGATTACACTGCAAAAATGAGCAATTCGACTGTTAGC
>JAUWOO010000135.1 GCA_030612095.1 Thermoplasmatota archaeon
TCAGCAGCTCATCGATTACAGCAGAAAATATGGATACTCATGAAATGGAAACCCATGAAATATCTTGCCCTAGTGTACTTGGAGCGCTTGATGAGGCATCAAAACAGGGTGGGTTTTCATATACTGTAGTATATTATCCAACTTGGGATTCACTTTATGTTACAACAATAGGAGATGACTCCGCGGGGGCGAATACTGGATGGTGTTACTGGGTGGACTACAATGCCCCCATGGTTGGTGCTGATAAGTATGAGCTGACTGGTGACGATAATGAGATACTGTGGGGATATTTATATTTTGAAGATTGGGAAACCAATGCTCATGCCTTACAAATAACACTGGATAAGAACACCGTCAAGAAAAACGAAGTGTTTACAGTAAGTGTATACGATGAATCAATGTCCCCCGTTGAAGATGCAGTTGTGTATATTGATTCAATGACTTTTACGACTGACGAAAATGGGGAGGCAATTATTAGCATTGATACAGTAGGAGCATATGAGATCCATGCTGAGAAAGACCCGACACCAGATGACACGTATGTACGATCTGATAAAGAACCGCTTAGCGTTAAAAAGAGCAAAGGCAGAATAGTAGTTGATTTGTTTAAATATTTCCCGCCTTTAGAAAGACTGCTAAGTCGTCCTGCCTTTGAAAAACTGGTAGGTCTGTTCTGATTAATCATCATTAAATCCAATTTTTTTCTTTTTTTTTTGACCGGCTACTCATTTAGCAATCCCAAAAAATTATTAGTTAATTTTTGAAAAAGTTTATATCGCAGGACCAGATAATGGGTAAAAACGAGGGATATATATGGCTATAGGTTTTGTACTGATAAGCGCTGCACCTGCACATGAACATGAGGTATATAACAAACTCTCCAAAGTACCGCAAATTGTTGAACTTCATCCCCTCTTTGGGGAATACGATCTTATAGCTAAAGTAGAGGCGGAAGATTTTGAAAGACTTGGAAATCTAGTTGTAAACAAGATTAGATCTATAGAGGGCGTGATTGATACTAAAACATTAACAGGAACGAAATTTTAAGAGGTGAAAAAAAATGTTAAGCTATTTTTTGAGCATGTTGATGCTGGTATTTGCCGTTGCAAGTATCATCGCAGGAATATTTACTGCGTATTTTGGATCTGGTAAGAGCAGAGCAGTTGGAGCAATACTCATAATAATAGGATTAATCGTGTTTGTCCTATTTATGTGGGGCGCTGGGTTTCTAACCTCATTTATGGGCGCACCTTCAACGATAATGAACTTCAGTGGGGTTATAACCAACGGTATTGTAGCAGTCATTGGTGCTGTTGTAGGGGCATTAATTGCTCTTGGAATATTCCTACTGGCAATAATGAAAGCCTAAACCATATCTAAAAAATACTTGTGAATCCTGAGATCATTGGTGAGTTCAGGATGAAACGATACGGCTAGGGTATTATTCTGCCTAGCCATTATTATTTTTTTATCTATTTTTGCAAGGACTTTGCATTTTCCCCAGATTTTCTTAATTATCGGCGCTCTTATAAAAACGGCGTTATATGGTGAAGAAAAACCCTGAATGTCAATAGGTTTTTCAAAAGATTCTTTTTGTCTTCCAAATGCGTTACGCTCGACCTGCATGTCCATTGCATTTAAAAGTTTTACATCCTTTACATTATCACTTAGTTCCTTTGAAAGTATTACGCAACCTGCACAAGTTCCCATTATCGGCAAGTTGTTTTCTTTAATTCTTTTAGAAATGATATTGTACAAATCTGATTTATGTAAAACTCTAGAGATGGTTGTACTTTCTCCCCCGGGTATTATTAAAGCATCTATGTCAGTCATTTTTTCTTTGTGATTAACGACAAAAACTTTTCCAGAAGTGTTAGTTTCCTTTAAAGCAGCTTTCATGGAAGCGATATGCTCTGATATTGCTCCTTGTATTCCAAGTACTCCTATGGATACTTTTCTTACCATCCTCTTTCCTGTAACATTTGTTCTGGAGGGATGGTTCCTATTTCTATACCGGGCATTGCTTCTCCAAGATTTTTACTAATCTTAGCGATAATATCTGGTTCATCATAGTGTGATACTGCTTCGACAATTGCTTTTGCCCTTTCTTTTGGATTATCTGATTTAAATATTCCTGATCCCACGAAAACTCCATCGCTGCCTAGTTGCATCATTATGGCTGCATCTGCAGGTGTGGCAATGCCGCCCGCTGCAAAATTGACTACAGGTAAACGCTGTAATTCTTTTATCTCTTTTAAAATGCCAACGACCTCTTTTAGTACATTGTCATATCTATATTCCTCAAAAACAATGGTGTTTTTCTCGATTTTCTGATTCGTTAGGGTTTTTATTGAATTAACATAACTCTGCGTATATTCTTCTGCTAGTTTATGTAAATCCGTTTTATCCATGTCTTTTAATGTTCTTATCATGCCTGTAACCATTCTTTGATGTCTTATGGCTTCGATGATATTACCTGTTCCAGCCTCTCCTTTCGTACGAATCATGGCAGCCCCTTCCCATATTCTTCGAACCGCTTCACCAAGGTTTCTACAACCACAGACAAAAGGAATGGTAAACTTGCGTTTATCTACATGGTAAAAAGGATCTGCGGGTGTAAGTACTTCAGACTCATCGATCATGTCTACACCAAGAGATTCTAAGGCCTGTGCCTCGACAAAATGCCCAATTCTCACTTTAGCCATAACGGGAATGCTAACTTCATCCATTATCTCTTGTATGATTGCTGGATCTGCCATCCTTGCCACACCGCCATCTGCACGAATATCTGCTGGAACTCTTTCAAGTGCCATCACTGCGACGGCACTGCTATCCTCAGCAATCCTTGCTTGGTCTGCATTTGTGACATCCATGACCACACCACCTTTCTGCATTTTAGCAAAACCTTTTTTTAACATAGTTGTACCAAATCTTAATTTTGATATGTCTGATTCTTTCATTAATTTTGACCCCCAAATATGTTAGATCCAAACCCAATATCCACAACCCATTATTAAGGGCTATGGTTGCACACAAAAATATCGATTCAAAAACACGTGGTTTTTCAGAACGATTCTCATCTTCCGTTTTTTATTGATTCTATCATTTCTTTTCCAAAAGGGGTCAGGCCATACAGTTTTATGTCCCTTCCTCCACTTCCACTCTTAATTTCGACTATGTTTAGACTAAGAAGGGACTCATCTTCTCTATAGCGGGATTGCATCCCTCTTATGGCTCCAATCACATTTGTAGGAGTAGTTTTAACGTTATATGCTATCTCTGAGGTATAACTACAACTAGGACTTATATCGAAAAGATATTCGGCAATCTTCTTTCTAACGTTGCTTCTTCTCAATGCCCTTACAACCAGGGGTCTTAAATCTTGAGAAGACTCCAACTCACTATTATCCTGCATCCCATCCACTTGTCTTCACAAAACGAATGCCATTCCTCCATTAATAAAGTATCGCTCGATGTATATTTACTTGCACATGTATCTACATATTCAACTGCAGTCTACAATTATATTCTAAAGAATTAAAGAGATTAACGAAACTCTATTTCCTTATGGAGTTATCTGATATTTAGATTAAAAATATGGGGAAGGGGGAATTATCAATACCCACCAATTTTCAAGCTCGGATCGCCAAGGAGCACCCATCCTTCGATTGTCTTTCTGTCTATTTGGTCAGAGTGTACAGCGTCTATTATGTTTATGTAATCCGTTATTGCCTGACTGTGAGCTTCTCCAAGAACATATTTGCTTTGGTTTGCACATGCATCAAAGAATCGTGGGTTAATCCAACCGCC
>JAUWOO010000126.1 GCA_030612095.1 Thermoplasmatota archaeon
CCCCGTTGTTGGATATGTCGAACCAGTACCAGAATTCTACTTACGAATTCATGCACTCACCAAAATGACACGAGAAGGACTAACAGACCTTAATGTTCTAAACGACACAGAAACCAATAGATTACAAAGCCTAGAACTAATTCTCGAACGTTTGATTAACATATCAAAAAAAGAGCTTGAAAACAAGGATCTTACAGATTCTGACTATGAATTCATCAGAAACTTTGGTGAAAACCTGGACAGTATAGTAACTGGAGTCAAAGATAAAGGAAAAGAAACAACAATTATTGCAGATGTACACACCGACACAAACACAAAACAAGTCTTAGAAGAAGGAGTTGGATATGTCGACCTAATCCTCGTTGCATATATGACTCCCAATGGCAACATCATAGTTGGTGCAGGTCCCATCCTTAGCTACTATGAATTTAAACATCCAATGGATGATCGACTAACCGATGAGCAATGGACCGACATGCTACAAAGTGGGCAAACTCCAGATAGGCCTGATTGGGTTATCTCGTTTATATCAGAATAAAAAGTTCAAATTCCGGTTGCAAAACTTCCAATTTTTCTTTTTTCCCATGCATCTTCAGAAAGTGTATTGTAAATATTTTCATTAGGTGTGTCCTTAGACTGTTCTTTAGTATGAAGCACTTCTTCTTTTTTGCTTTCTCCCATTGCATATTTTAAAATAGTGTTTTTCTTAAGCTGCCAGTAATGCGTACGCCACGCTCTACCGTCGTACAATATTGCTTCTTCCCGCCCAGTTACGATCATTCCTTCTTCCTCTAAGATGTAAAACAGCTGCCTATCTTCAGGATTCAGGATATTATCTATAATGCGGTCATCATATCCAAATAGATCCAGGACAAATCCAGCAGTTCTACTGGCCCTCCTCGCATCAACACCCATTCTGTTTGATATTGCTTTTGACAAGTCATTCAATGTTATAATTTTCATACGAACTGTTCTCCCCGCCCATATTTATTATTTTGACAGTGGTATATAATATGTAACCCGTAATATATATACATTTTTACTCCCTATGTTTAAAATCGCAACAAATGTTGCAATATAGTCGTAGGAGCGGTTTCCAGTCTTTATCCAGCACGGAAAGCTGCTAAAATGAGTCCTACCTGGGCAGTGAGATACGAATAAAAGTTATTTTTGATATATACAAAAACGGAACAATACATCCAATTTTTGATTTACATCACAAAAGATTTATATATAATCAACAATAAAACAGAACACGCCATGAAAGAAATATGGACATGCCCAAACTGTGGAGCGGAAATGAAAAAATTAACAAATACTTCGACTCTTTATCACATATGTCCAACATGTGGCTGTTCCATGGAGGGAAAAGAACAGAATTTTGATTCTGGCAGGATTTGTCCTAATTGCCATTATATACTGGATAACAGTATCGAATGTTCTCATTGTGGTTATGATCTAGGTTCAGATTTTGACTAAAAGGGGATTTTACAGGAAAAACATTGTATAGAATGAGGGTGTTTTTTACTTTTGTATGTTCTGTCTGTTGGAGCAATGTTTGGCAGGTTTACATTTTGACATTCCTAACCAAAAACTTATTAACTAATTAGTTAATAGGTTAATATGTTGGTAATATGAAACTGCTAAATAAATACGAAAAACAAATCATAGAGCTATTAATTAAAAACGATAAAACATTATCAGAAATCTCATCTGAAATAGGTATCAGCAAACCAGCAACCTCCAAATATCTAAAAAAACTTGAAGAACAAAACATAATCAAAGGAGTTTATGAAAGAAATTCTATAGGAAGAACCATAAAATATAGTTTACAAAAATTCCATATGGTATTTTCAATAGATCCGAAAAATAAATCCATAATAGGCTTCAAAGCAAATGAACCCATAGATACTAATTACATTTATCTTGGATATATTCAACAAAAAGAATTTCGGGAAGAAGTAAAAAATTATCTTAAAGAAATCAACAAAGTAAGTTTTGATAAATACATGATAATGCTATATGGATCTGTTGCACAGGGAACTGCTCATAGGAAATCAGATATTGATTTATTAGTTCTAAAAGAAGATTGGTCAAAAAAAGAAAAAGATCAGGTTCTTGAAAAAATAGCAATTGCTTCAAATAACTGTGATCATCAGGCAAAACCACTTTTCAAAAGTATTAAAGAATTTGAAAATATGGATAAATCCTTACAAAAACAAATAAAAGAAAATAGCATTATACTCTTTGAAAAGGGTAGGCAATGGGGCAGAATAAAGCAGCAGATAAAAAGATACAAGATTATTACAATTTAAGTCTTAATTATTTAGAATCGGCAAAAATTAATCTTAAACAAGAACTTTTTGAACCAGCGATGTTTAGTGCAATTCATGCTTTGGAACTAAGTCTTAAAGCGGCTCTTTTAACGAAAACAGATGAAGCATGGAAGACACATAACGTTGGTGGACAGTTTGGTAAATATTTCAGAGAAGAAATCGGGGATAAAACCTGTCGTAAAATAAACATCATAACATCAAAATACAATCTTCCACGTTATCCAAGTGAAAAAGTATTAGACTCTGAAGAGGTTGAAAAAGATATTAATTTTATTGAAGAGTTTATTGATCGCCAGATTGTGACTATTCTTTAAGTTGGAGTAAAACTTAGCAGGTCATGCGAACCTGACGGATTAAGGGAACTTTACAGGATTATACAATAACGCCCCATAATACATCACACGTGTTACTATTTGCCTGCCACATAATTGTCTGAACCTTGGGTTTTGTTCATCCCGTTAACAATTTTTTATAATAAGATGAGCCCCCCGTTTCAAGTATTTCTAGTATAATACCTTCTGTAACCTTGCCAACTCCTTTTAATTTTTGCAATTCTCCTTTCATGGTTGACAAAGGTTCTTTTAATTGCGAGATTGAATGGGCAGCATACCCATAAGGTGATTTTTTACCTTGCATTTTCAAAAGATAATCAATATGTTCCAATATAACAATAGATAAATCATTTTCACTCAATATGTCTTTGTAAAGCACAGGTGGAATACGTTGAGGTATCTTGTATTTTCTTGCAATAGTGTTAAACGTTAGATATATGGAACCATAATATTCATCTATTGCACTTCCCCACTTGCTCTCACGATATATATTCTGATATTCCACTATAAGATCGGGGTAATTTTTCTTAAGCACATTTAAAAAATAATCTTTCTGTCTTCCCTCTTTCAGGGTCATTCCACCAAAGACGATAAAGTCAATACCCACCTCATGGGCTTTCCTAACTGTATCTCCTATCAACTTTGGTGAATCAGTTATGAAAGGAATAACCGGAAGTAAAAACATACCGCAGGCGATACCCTCACCTTTAAGAAACCTGATTGTTTCAAGTCGCTCACTAGGTAATGGAACACCCGGTTCAAAAACTCGGCTGATTTTATCATCTACTGATGAAAAACTGAAACTCACAATTGCCCTATTTCTTTCATTGATCTTTTTTATAATATCAATATCTCTCTTTACAAGAATCGATTTTGTAAGAATGTGGACTGGAAAATTTTTCTCATAAAGCAAATGAAGCGTTTTTCTGGTCAACTCATATTTTTTTTCAGCTGGTTGATAACTATCACCAACGCCGCCGCCAACACCTACATAACCATTCTTAAAAGGGGTACGTTTCCTTCTTGGATCCAACTCCCTACGAAGGACCTCAATGGCATTTATTTTTACAACTACGTCTTCCCCAAATTCTCCATCAACTTGATATTTCTCAGATCGGCCATCACAATATACACAGTTATGCTGACAACCCCTATACAGATTCATCCCATAACATGTCAAAAACCACGATTCAATTTTTTTATACTTGCGAAGTATGGATTTCACTTCAATTTCCCGGATATTCACTTCGTTTATGTATTCTTTTTTTGTATTTATATTCATCCACTTTCAACAAGTCCATCACTTTAATAGGCTCTTTTTTTACAAGATTTCTACATGCTCTGTATGCTATCCAGTATGAGTTTTTATCCCCACTATTGACCAGTTCTCTAACTGACTCATAAACAAGATCAGGGAGCCGCCTTGCCAAATCACTTAGGTTGTTTCCAACAGAAGTACGCGGATATGCCAAACTCTCTTGAAACATATTTTTTAAGATAGATAATGGATAATCAGGGTTTTTGTAGAACCATTTATTCTCCTGCACAGGACGAAGAGTCTCACTAACAAATCTACGAATATTTGCATCTTCTGATTTTACAAGTTTCAGTAAATATCCTTTCATTTCTTTGGGATATTTTTTTATAAGTTTGCGAAAAAACATTTGAGCGAATTCACGCAGATCCCATTCAGAGGAAACCGCAGCAGACTCAAAATAAGGAAGTACTTTCTTATGGTTGTCAAGTCCATAGAATGATAGCACCCCTAGTGAAACGCCTTCACCTTTGAGATCATTGCTTTTTTTGAATACACTAGATGCAATATGATATACTGGCGCATCTATTTCAACAAGGCGAGTGTAAAGGTATTCACTTAATACTTTGATTGTATGAACTCTCCCGTATGAAATGCGTTTATTATCTGGAATGTTGGCGTAGAGTTCACCTAAGATATTAGAAATGCCATTTATTGCCAAATCATATTCCTCCTGTAAGACACAATCTATAATGTCGTTTTGTATCTTTTTTTCCATTTCATCGTTTAATATATTCATATCTAATCCCCACTCATTATTCATATATATCTTCGAATGCTAAATACAGAAAACATAGATATATTTTTTTTAGAAAAACATACATTACAAA
>JAUWOO010000042.1 GCA_030612095.1 Thermoplasmatota archaeon
ATTAATAATAAATTATTAGCGGCCTCAAAAACATTGCATGTCACAGAAAAAGGAAAAACACTGCTACAGAGAAGAATAGCTATCTCAGTAAGAATAGATGAACTAATAAACATCGAAGTTATACAAAATATTGGAAGATGAGATGCACATCTAGGGAATTATTTAAAAGGCTGCTGACAGCCACAATTATTATAGTAAAACACATTTCATCTTTAAGTAATATATTTGACACACTTCGATTAATAGGTGGAAGATGGGATTTACAACAACAACTAGTTTATCGTTAAAGGAAACGAATGCACATTCCTGCATGATTTTTAAGCAAAGAGTTTTTAGGGTGATACCATAAAAGATGAGTCCGAAATCGTAAAAGAGATGAGGGAATCTGAAAATCTTGGTAAACTTAGTAGCAAATCAGAAGGTACATCTCAAGAAACATTTCATGAGTTGGATGGGGATGCTAAATTTCTAGAAAACAATCCAGAGAAGGATGAAGAGAATTTTGAGTTCGGAAAAGAAGTAGATTCAGTTTGTTGTGAAAATGAAGAGCTATACCGGAAATTGGTTGAAAATTCATCGGAAGGGATCTTAATTATTGATTTTAAAAGCAAGGTTCTTTTTGCAAACCCGGCAGTTGTAAAAATGTTTGGAGTTAAATCTATTGACGAAAGTATTGGTAAAAATGCGTTGGATTTTATCGAGTCAAAAGATCGTAAAATGGCAATCAAGGATCAGCTTTTAGTGAACGCTGGCAAAGGAGGTTTTTTAGATACATATGAAGCGATAACTGCCGATGGTAAAAAAATATGGATTGAGTGTATAGGTTCCAAGATAAAGTATAAGGGTAAACCAGCAAATGTAGTGTTCATCCGTGACACCACAGACCGTCAGAAAACCTGGGATGAACTGGCAAAACTAGAGGAAAGATATAGAATTCTTGCCGAGACGTCCGTAGATGGAATTCTAACGATCGATCCTCTTGGTAGACTAACTTATGTGAACCCTTCCTTTGAAAGAATGTGCATGAGGGAAAAAAACGATATTATAATGACTCTTTTCAGAGAATATCTGTCAGGCGAATCGATTTACCTATTCCAACAGATTTTTATCGATGCCCGGAAACTGAATAAAAAAATTGAAAATATAGAATTGGAACTCGTTCAGGATGATGGTAATATTATTCCTATCGAAATCAACATTTGTCCATTGAAAAAAGATGAGAAATTTACTGGATTAGTATGCACATTGCATAACCTCACCGAGCGGAATAACATAGAGAATGAGTTGAAAAAATCTGAACGTCTTAAAACCGAGTTTATGAATATTGCAGCTCATGAACTTAAGTCTCCAGTAACCCCCATCAAGGGATATCTTGATCTAATCATTTCAGATACTGAAGCCAGTGAAAAAGTCAAAAATTGGGCTAGTATAAGTCTTAGAAATTCTGAAAGACTCCTGAGATTGGTTAATGATATATTAGATGTTTCACGACTTGGCAGCGATACCATGAGATTTGATATGGGGAAGCTAAATACTGCTGATATCCTCAATGAAATTGCAGAAGATATGAAACCTGCTGTTGAAAATAAGAATCTGGAATTTAAAATTCACATATCAGATAATCTGCCACATATACTGGGCGATCGTTGTCGTTTACTGCAAGTTTTAAGAAATATAATAGGAAACGCCATTAAATTTACCGATAATGGATATATATCTATTGAAGCTAAAAGAGAAGGAGATTACATTCTAATTTCTGTTGAAGACACGGGAACCGGTATTTCTGATGAAGAGTTAAAAAAGATTTTTACAAAGTTCTATCAGGCATACACGGGCAATGATCGTAATAATGAGGGTACTGGGCTAGGGTTATTTATATGCAGAGAAATCATTGAAAAACACAATGGTAAAATATGGGCGGAAAGCAAATTGAGAGAAGGTAGTAAATTTTTAATAAAACTACCCAGCATATGAAATGTTGTATTTCATGAATTAAAAACATATTTAACATAATCAATAAAGGAAGAAACCCAAAAGAATTCACTGGTGGTGTGATACATTAGAAAGAAATGCCCTGAATGTGGTTCAAAAGCAGTTAGACTTTATCAGAATAAAAGTATAGATGGAAAAAGAAAATGGATCCCCATAGCATGGTATTGTACAGATTGCTCATACACATATCAAGTGGTTTCTGATACCCTCATATACCCGATAGGTGACAAGGCATATCAACATTCATTTAGAAAAAAATGTCCAAAGTGTGCCCTAAAGTTGGTGAGGGTTTACAGACATAAAAATCCAAAAAATGCTAAACAACAATGGATCTCGATAGGATATTATTGCACGAGATGCAAATATATTTGGATGGATGAAAGAACAGCAAATGATTAAAATTTGACCTATTTTAAAAGCAATTTTACCGGCAAGTTTTTGACTATAACCTCGATACGCCCTTCCTAAACCATTAAATATAGATAGATGTTTAGGGCAAATCATAAAAATTAGAGGAAATCCAAATATGAAACGTAGTTCACGGGCATGGAAAAAGAGAGGCAAAATGCGCTGGAAGTGGCGAAAGAAGCGAATGAGGCGTGAGAAGAGGAGTAGAAGAAAGTAAATAACTATAGTTGGGGGCATAGTGTAACCCGGCATCATTGTGGGCTCCAGTTAGGTATGATTAAAATAGGGTCGTCTGAATTCGTGATGAATAACTGGAGCGATGACCTGAGAAGAGACCCGCCGATCTGGGTTCAAATCCCAGTGCCCCCATCCCATACATAATAATATAATTTAAAGAAGGTGAAACAAGACATGATAAATATTGATACGAAAAATTTTAGCATATTTACGATAATTTCACTGCTGTTTCTCATAGCAGGGATTATTTTCTACATATATTGGGGCAGCAGATATGACGTATGGAGTGACATTGGAATATACTCTATAACAATCGTATTCGTTCTTTCAGGAATACTTGGTACATTGCTATCTCTTTATGAAAAACCAGAAGAGCAAAGTTAGATCATATTCCAAGTAAGAATGGGTTTTTTAGTAGCACCTACATCATCAACACGTTTAACTGGTGTATTGCCCGGTGCATTTTTCACGATTTCTGGTTTTTCATCTGAGATTTTAATCAAGGCATCTACATAACGGTCAAGATCTTCTTTTGATTCTGATTCAGTAGGCTCAATCATTAATGCTTCCTTTACTATAAGTGGGAAGTAAATCGTTGGTGGATGAAATCCATAATCTAAAAGACGTTTAGCTACATCCAATGCTCTAACATTTTTTTCTTGTTTTAGTTTTTCACAACTTAATACAAACTCATGTTTTCTGAGTTCTTTATAGGGCAATTCATATCTACCCGAATCAAGTAGTTTTTTCTTCATATAGTTTGAATTTAAAACAGCGATTTCAGAAGATTCTCTCAGACCATCTCTGCCCATCATTAGAATATAAACATAGGCTTTTAACAGAACCGAAAAATTACCATAATGTCCCTTTATTTTTCCAATGGATTCAGGGGCATTATAATCAAAGAAATAATCTTTTTTGTTTTTGCATACTCTAGGCACTGGTAGAAATTTTTCTAGTTTCATTTTCACACCTACTGGGCCACTCCCAGGTCCACCGCCTCCATGAGGCGTTGCAAATGTTTTGTGTAAATTCAGATGAACAATATCAAACCCCATATCACCAGGTCTTACCTTACCCATAATGGCATTCATATTGGCACCATCATAATATAACAAGGCTCCAGTATCGTGTACAATTTTGGATATCTCAAGTATTTCAGATTCAAAGATACCAAGTGTGTTTGGATTTGTAAGCATAAAACATGCAGTTTTCTCAGAGAGCGTTTTCTCAAGAACATCTAGGTCAACTGTCCCTTCCTTTGCAGATGAAATTTCTACTAATTTATATCCTGCCATGGCTGCACTTGCAGGGTTAGTACCATGGGAAGTATCCGGCAGTATTATCTCATTTCTTTCAAAATCTTTGTTGAATTCATGATATGCTCTTGTCAGAAGCATTCCTAAGAATTCACCTTGAGCACCAGCTGCTGGCTGCAGAGAAAAATAATCCATACCTGTTATCTCGCAAAGCATTCTTTCCAGCTCAAACATCACCTGAAGATTTCCCTGAATTGTAGAAACATCTTGGTAAGGATTAGTACCTGCAAAACCATCCCAAGAAGCAATTTCTCCACATATTTTGGGATTATATTTCATAGTACATGAACCAAGGGGATAAATTCCAGAATCAATGCCATAGTTCATCTGACTAAGATGATGGAAATGGCGTACAACCTGGGTCTCATCAATGTCCGGAATGTTGATCTTTTCATTTCGCTTGAGCGAATCGGGCAATATGCCCAGAGGTTTAATTTTTTCCTTTTTAGATGATACCAACTCATTTAACAACGGCTCATCATAAACGGCTGATCTATACATGAGACACCTCCTTTAATGCAGATACAAGTCTTTCGATATCGGCATCAGCATGCCGCTCAGTGATTCCAAAAAGCATGCAGTTCTTAAGCTCTGGATGCCATGTATCAAGTACCAAACCACCCTGGATGTCTTTCTTTAACAATTTTTTATTGACTTTGTTTACATCGTTACTACATTTGATCACAAACTCGTTAAAATGAACACCACTAAACATCCCTTCAAAACCATCAAGTAACTCTATACTTTCAGCAAGTTTTTGTCCCTTCTCAAAATTAATTCTACTAAGCTCCTCCAAACCATTGCCGCCAAGCCATGAAAGATATGAAACCGCGGCAAGAGCACATAATCCTTCATTTGTACAGATATTGCTTGTGGCTCGACCCCGCCTAATGTGCTGTTCTCTAGTTTGAAAAGCCATACAAAACGCTCTTTTGTCATCGGCGTCTTTGGTGATGCCAATAATTCGACCGGGCATCTGCCGCAAATATTCTTTCTTACAAGCAAATATACCTAAACTGGATCCGCCAAAATCCATAGGGTTGCCAAATGATCTTCCTTCACCAATAACAATATCCGCGCCATATTCTCCAGGACTCTTAGTAACACCAAGGGAAATGGGATCGATTCCAACGACAAAGAGAGAACCTGTATCCTTAACAATACCGCTAATTTCGTCAACTTTATCCTCAAAGACACCGAAAAAATTTGGATTTTCGATATATATACCAGAAGTATTCTCATCAACATGTTTTTTGAGTTCTTCTAAATCTATTTTACCAGTTTTGACATCATATGAAACTTCTTTGACTTCTATACCTGGTCCCTTTGCATAGTTATTTAAAATGGATTTTTTCTCCCATGAAATATTTTGAGGGATCACAAAGGTTTTCTTTCTGCTTATACGAGTACACATGAGTGCTGCTTCAGCAAGAGCTGTAAAACCACCATATAGCGAACAATTAGAAATATCCATACCAGTAAGTTCTGCAATCATACTTTGATACTCAAACATCGCTTGAAGAAAACCCTGGCTGGCCTCGGATTGATAGGGTGTGTATGCAGTATAAAATTCCGCACGTGAAATTATTGATTTAACAACAGAAGGTATATAGTGCGGTTTAATTCCCCCTCCGAGAAAACTTACTCCATCGTAAAAAGACTTGTTTTTGTTTGCTATCCCTCTTAGCCTTTGCTCCGTATCTTGCTGAGACAATCCCTTAGGCATGTCCAGTTTTTTAATACCAATTTTTTTAGGGATATCTGAAAATAACTCTTCGATATCATTTATTCCCATCTCTTTGAGCATTGTGTCTTTTATAGCTGAATTTGGAATGAACTTCATGGGCTCCCCAAACACGGTAACAACAATATGTTAATGAAATTTATTGTAAAAACAAAGTCATTGTGAAATCTTTAAATTGCTAAATTCATTGCTTAATATATGGTAAATTATATTTTCAAAGAGGATAGTAGAAGAAACGTACCTATTGGAAAGCTTATTTGCTTGGCAAGAACATACAAAAAACATGCAGATGAGATGCACACTGACGTAACTGATGACCCCCTTCTTTTCTTGAAGCCTGCAAGTTCTGTTATATTCAATGGTGAATCAATAATCATCCCAAGTATGTCACAATGTTTACATCACGAGGTTGAACTGGGAATAGTCATTGGAAAAAAATGTAAAAATGTATCACAACAGGAAGCGTTGGATTATGTTTTAGGCTATTTAATTGCTCTAGATATTACTGCAAGAGACATTCAAACAGAGGCAAAGAAAAATGGCTGGCCATGGAGTATAGCCAAAGGTTTTGATACCTTTGCACCAATTGGTGAAATTGTTTTAAAGGAGAACTTACCGGATCCGAATAACGTCGATATTTTCCTAAAAGTCAACGAGGAGATAAGACAGAAGTCCAATACAAGTCACATGGCCTATTCTATCGAGAGAATTATTGAATTTATCTCACATATCATGACATTAGAGCCGGGTGATTTAATAATGACGGGAACTCCAGAAGGAATCGGGGAGATAACCAAAGGGGACATACTGGAAGCTGGATTAAGCAATATTTGTCTTCTAAAAGTGGACGTAAAAAGTTAAAACAAGATTGGAAAATATTTTAAATCAAAATCTTATTGCTAGAGCTACATTTATTGTTTGGAGGAGGTACAATAATGAGCGAAGTAGTAATAGTTTCAGGCGTAAGAATAGCACAGGGAAAGTTTGCTGGCGGTCTAAAGAGTTTTTCAGCTCCACAACTTGGCGGCATCGTAATCAAAGAAGTTGTGAAACGAGCAGGTATAAAACCAACTGATGTAGAAGAGGCAATAATGGGAAATGTTGTGCAAGCAGGTCTTGGTCAAAATGTTGCAAGGCAGGCCGCAATCAATGCAGGTTTACCATATGAAATCGGTGCTTTTCACGTCGATAAAGTCTGTGGTTCATCTCTTAAAGCCGTAGTTCTGGCAACTCAGGCGATTAAAGTAGGAGATGCAGATTGTATTGTTGCCGGTGGAATGGAGAGCATGACCAACTGCCCATATATTCTAGATAAAGCAAGGTATGGCTATCGCATGTTTGATGGTAAACTTATTGATTCCATGGTGCACGATGGACTATGGGATGTCTATAATGATTTTCATATGGGATTAACTGGAGAAATCATTGCAGAGAGGCACAACATAACAAGAGAGGATTGTGATGAGTTTGCTGCTCAGAGTCATCAAAAGGCAGAGAAAGCTACAGCAAATGGTAGTTTCAAGGACGAGATATTCCCAGTTGAGATTAAACAAAAGAAAGGTGATCCCATTATTTTTGACAAAGATGAGGGGATTAGAAAAGGTACGACTGCTGAGTCACTTGCCAAACTCAAACCGTTTTTTAAGAAAGATGGTGTAGTTACTGCCGGAAACGCTTCTCAGATTACTGACGGCGCATCTGCAGTTGTTGTTATGAGTGCGGATAAAGCAAAGAAAGTGGGTATTGAACCGCTTGCAACAATCAAGGGATACAACACCAGTGGAGTTAAACCAGAGTATGTAATGGAAGCACCCATCCCTGGTGTGAAAAATCTTCTGAAAAAAATGAAGCTAAGCGTTGACGATATTGATCTGGTCGAACATAATGAGGCATTTAGTTCTGCATCTATAGCGCTGATAAAGGAGTTTGGTTTCTCAAAAGATATTTTCAATGTGCATGGGGGGGCAGTAGCTCTTGGTCACCCTATTGGTTGTAGTGGATCTAGAATACTTGTTACGCTCATGCATGCGATGAAGAAATATGATAAAACTCGCGGTCTTGCTACAATTTGTCTTGGTGGGGGAAACGCGGTTTCAATGATAATTGAAAGATAAAAGGAGGAAAGTTTCATGGAAATTAAGAAAATAGGTGTAATTGGTGCGGGTCAAATGGGGCATGGCATAGCCCTAGTATCTGCAAAAGCTGGTTTTAACGTTATTCTAAGAGATATCAAAGAAGAGTATGTGAAGAAAGGAATAAGCAAAATAGAACGTTTTCTCAACAAAAGTATTGAGAAAGGGAGAATGACTGCTGAAGAAAAGAAAAAAATTCTTTCAAGAATAAAAGGTACCACAAAACTTGATGATTTCAAAGACGTAGATCTTGTTGTAGAGGCAATCTTTGAAAATGTAAAAGTAAAAAAGGAATTGTTTAAAGAGCTGGATAATATATGCAAGAAAGAAACAATTTTTTCATCAAATACATCAACTATTCCTATAACCGATATTGCTTCTGCTACAAAAAGACCTGAACAGTTCATCGGTATGCATTTTATGAATCCAGTTCCAATCATGAAACTTGTGGAAGTCATACGCGGGCTTATAACATCTGATGAAACAGCAGTGCTTATCAAAGAACTTGCCGAGAAAATGGGTAAAATACCTGTTGAAGTAAACGATGGCCCCGGATTTGTATCCAATCGTGTACTCTTTTCAATGATTAATGAAGCAATATTCTGTCTTATGGATGGTACCGGAACAGCAGAATCAATTGACAGTGTTATGAAGCTAGGTATGAATCATCCAATGGGCCCCTTGGAACTTGCGGATCTCATCGGTCTTGATGTCAGCCTCAACATCATGAATGTACTCTATGATGGATTTAATGACTCTAAATACAGACCATGTCCACTTCTCAAAAAAATGGTTCAGGCAGGATACCTTGGTAGAAAAAGCGGACGAGGATTTTATGATTATAGTAAGTAGGTGATTGATATATGGCTTATAAGGATATAATAGTTGAAAAAAAGGATGGCGTTGGAACTATAAAGATCAACAAACCCAAAGTTTTGAACGCGTTGGATAGAGATACAATTTCAGAGCTTTTAAAGGCAATTGTTGAACTAGAAGAGGATAAAAACGTAAAAGTTGTAATACTGACTGGTGAAGGAAAGGCATTCATTGCCGGAGCAGACATCAAACAGATGAAAGATATGACTCCGCTTGAGGCAAAAGAATTTGCTGAGTTGGGTCACAGCCTACCTATGAAAATCGAGAACTCCAGGTTGCCTTTCATCGCAGCGATAAATGGCTACGCTCTTGGAGGCGGATGTGAAGTCTTTATGTCATGTGATATTTGCATTGCAGCTGCTAGCGCAAAAATTGGACAACCTGAAATCAATCTTGGCATCAATCCAGGTTTTGGAGGGACGCAACGTTTACCAAGGCTTGTTGGAAGGATGAGAGCAAAGGAACTTCTTTTAACGGGTCGCAATCTAGGTGCCGAAGAAGCATATCGCATTGGGCTTATCAACATGGTTGTCGAAGATGAAAAACTCATGGAGGAAGTAGAGAAACTGGCAAAGAATATAGCAGGTAAATCCTCGGTTCAAACAGATTTTATTAAATCACTGGTAAACAAAGGCGCCGATATTGATATGTACACTGGTTGCTCTTTAGAGATATCCTATTTCTCATCAAGTTTTTCAACGCATGACCAAAAAGAAGGTATGGCTGCATTCCTGGAGAAGAGAAAACCTGTGTTCAACGGGAAATAAAAAAAGTATTTCTAAAAATTCAGTATCCTACAGAGCAGAATTCCAGGATATTACGCCTGTGAAAGCATAACAGCTGCTAAACAATAGATATGCGGCGGATCTCTTCTGCAAATCATAGATTAGATTCAAATCATTGACCAATATCTGGAAAAATGATGGTAGGGAGAAGGTTAATTTTATCCCTACAATTATTATATTAAACAAAATTAAATATAATAAGTATTAAATAGTGAATACACCATCCTTGTTTGCTGTTACAAGTAAATGAAAATTAATGGGAGTAAGAATGTTTAATAAGAGACGATCTGAGATTCAAATTATCGGTAAGATACTAGATATATCAAAAAATGGAGCCAAAAAAACAGAGATACTCTATCGAAACAATATGAGTTTTGCACAACTTCAGAACTATCTTTCTTTTTTACTTGAGAAAAGCATTATTGAGGAAAATACTGTGTCAAACGACAATGGTTCTTCAAATGAGATATATGTGAATACCGAGAAAGGTAATAACCTCTTAGAGGATATCAATAAATTGTATAGGTATTTTAAATAAGCGATAAATTAACATTTTTTATTACATTCACTTTTAATTCAGTTAGATTTTGGGAGATAAAAGTGTAGAGGAGGGGAAATTGAGAGGAGCAGCTTTTGTCATTGGTATATTGCAAATGCGGATTCTTAGCTTTCAAAAACATATGTTGATGTTATTGGTGTCGCAGCTATTTTTAGATGTTGGACTTGAGAAAAGTTTAGGCGTCGGATTTGAGAAATTGTTCTTGGAGGGATGAAAAGAACTGTAATGATTTTTAGATAGTGAAATAGGGTAGTATCTCTCCGCTTGAGACAGGCTTGGTGGAGAATTCCCAATGTTGTAGCCCTTTTGTAGTGTAGGAAATATAAATAGATCTTAGAAGATTAAGAAATTGAAACGAGGAAAAAACTTGGTGTACTACTCCTGTTAGGAATCTAACAAAAGGTTTATATCCTAATCTAGGATTATCCTGTATAAGGATATGAAATTCTATAATCGTAAAAGAGAAGTTGAAGTAATCTCTAACGAGCTTAAAAATGAAAAAACTTTCATAGTAATATATGGGAGAAGAAGGATTGGCAAAACCAGACTCGTAGAAGAGGTGTTGAAAGAAAAAAATCATGTAGAGTTTTTCATACCCAGAAAGAGATTAACTCCTGCTCTATCATATTTCCAAAAGAAACTGATGGAGCAAGAGGGATATTCGCCCTCATTTAAAACCGTTGATGAATTTTTGGAATATCTATTTAGAAATGTAAAAAAACCAATATTCTTTGACGAAATATCAAACTTCCAATACATTGATTCTGGTGCATATTCTATAATGCAAAGTTTATTGGATAAACATGATGCTAAATTGATTGCAACAGGATCTTATATCGGTATCATGAAGAGGATTTTCACCCATGCAAAGGAACCGCTTTTTGGAAGATCTACATGTATGTTGCATCTTAAGCCACTAAGTGTATCAACAGCTGTTAAGATGACCCAAGATATAGGCTACAACTTAGCTGATTCTATTGAACTATGGTGTATCCTTGGTGGCATACCCCGATACATCGAACTCACCCAGGGCGATTCAAAATTTAAAGATTTCATAAAAAGGATGCTGTCACCAGGTTCCATATTCATAGAAGAAGGCGTAAATGTACTAATTCAAGAATTTGGAAGAAAATGGGATACCTATTTTTCTATTCTGGATGCAATAGACTTCGGCGCAAGACCTACAGAAATAGCAGGGTGCATAGGTGCAAGTATTACATCAATCCCTAAATATCTTGAAGATCTAGAAAGACTCGAGGTTATCAAAAGACGACATCCTTTACTTGGAAGCAAGAGAAACGTCAGATACGTGATAAATGATAACTTCTTCACGTTTTGGTTTAAAGAGATCTATCCACGTTTTGAAGAATATAGAAGCAACCTAGAAAAACCATCATATGATGCCATTCAGACTTTCCTTGGAAAAATGGTGGAACGGTTTATAATTGAGATTATCAAAGAAAAAAAGGTGTTCGATTTTACTTCCATAGGTTCTTGGTGGTCTCGCAAAGGTGATGAAATAGATGCTGTTGCTGTGAATGAGAAATTCAAGGAGATTTTATTTTGTGAGTGTAAATGGCGTAATCGCAAGGTTGATTGGGATATCGTGGAAGAGTTAAAACAAAAAGCACAGCTAGTTGATTGGTATAATGAGGTAAGAAAAGAACGTTTCCTCATCGTTTCTAAATCTGGTTTTACCAGGAGTTGTCTTGAAAGAATGCACAATGAGAAAATATTACATTGGGATCTAAAGGATATTAAAAACATAATTAAATAGCGATACTGCAGTATAAAAGTTGATGAAAATAGAAGGTTCTGAAAAACAGAAAGCTAAACTCCCCTCACATCTTAAATCAAAAAAGACGATAAAATCTACAAAGTAGGAAACCTACAGTGTAAATAATCAATCTGCATATATTTTTACATCTCGCTTTTATATCTAGAAAATATAATATAGTTTTAATTCTTTTGCTTTCCCAAGAGATGACGGTTGAAGAGATTAAAAAATGAAAAAAAA
>JAUWOO010000121.1 GCA_030612095.1 Thermoplasmatota archaeon
CTTTACAGATTTTCCTTCAAGCGGATGACCTTTTTCAATAACAATACCAGTTTTGATATCTATTCCGCCATAGAATCCTATCGGTTCCGTTGATACTATTGCAATACCTTTAGCATTACCTGGCGATATCATTCTTCCCTTCATGCTTGTCCCTCCACGAGTTTGTCAATATTAGCAAACACTACGTCTTGCTTACAAAAACTTGGCAAATAGTTCGCGGCTTTTCCGGAGTTAACCCCTGTTGTTTTATATCCCATTCTTTCAATTGGGGAAACCACCATACATGTATCAGCAACAATGTTGCCCCCTGCTTTTTCAATTATTTCAGTGAAACCCATTCTATCCGCTGCTTCCTTCATCATTCTTGAAGTGCATATCCAGACAGGTTTTTTCAAATGTTTTCCCTTAAGTTTATCTGCCAATGTCGAAATTTCCCGAAGAGATGCATGAGGACATCCCAAGATCACAATATCTGGATCCTTACCAGAGTTTAACTTTTCGTATGTCTCGTCAAGTTCTTTTTTACTTACATTTATTGTTTCCAAGCCATCCTTTTCAACCAAATCTGCTTCAGGCGTCAAATTTTCAACATGATATAGTGCAACTGCTCCAGACGCAGCCATTGCTGCACCAAGAGCCTTCAATTGATCAGTATTTGCATCTTTCATACCTGTGAAATATGGGATTTTGTTCTTAACTTGCTTACCAACAAAATAACCAAGAGCACCAAAATCAGAGCTGAAGTCTAAATTCACATCTACATTGATCTTAACATTAGGTTGCCGTTTTTCCCAAAGATGCAAACCATAATTTGGAGTTCTGCCACAAAGAGCAGCTGCAAGGGCAGAAGGTCCACCCTCTCTATTGGTCCTCGCTCCAATAACAGAATTAGAAAAGGAAACTGCAGAAGATTCTGACCAGGCTATGTGCTCCCTGAATCGTGGAAGATTTCCTGCAAGATATGGTGTACAGGTAGATGTAACAACAATTCCCATTTCTTTGAACGCATCCATGACTCTGATTTGATTCTTTGCAAAATCCTCTGGAAAGCCAAGTTTTTTCCAATCTTCAAGGTCCATGCCAGCAGGATTGAGATATGTAAGCACTTTTACTTTTGCTCCTTTTGATGCCATATCTTCTAGAAATGCTAGGCCTGGATCTCCAACAGACTTATAGGAAACACCTGCAACTTGAACTGACCCCACAGGTATCATTTTTTCAGCACCGTAGATATCGCCTAAACGGACAAGTAACCTAAACAATCTTTCAAATACTTCTCCTTCCTCCCCATCAAGTAGCTTTTCTTCTTCTTTTGTCAGATGCATTCCACTAACCCCTTGCAATTTTCAACTATTTTGTCAATCTCTTCCTTTGATGCATTATCTATATGTACTCCGCCAATAGCAACTACCTTTGTATTGTATTTTTTACAAGCTGCCTTGGCTATCGGTTCAAGCACAACATCATCATAATGTCCTTCCAAACGGATAACATTTGGTGATTTATTGGGTTCGCAGATAACCACACCACCTATATGAGATTTTTCTCCGCCCCCGAGAATATAAATTTTATCATCACCTATTTTCATCTGTTTAAGCCAAACCTCGTATTTTCCATTACCTGAGGTAATCATCGATATCAACTTTATTGTATTTTACAATCTCATATTTACTTTTATCAACATCTGTTGGAATGGTTGCATCAACACCGATCTTGGTCGTAAGTGTCTTCTTACCTGCTTCATGTTTACCTGAAGGATCAAGAGAACTGCCTGACTGATCTGGTTTTATAATCAGGTCCTTATCTCCCTGGAATCGTGTTGCTATTGCCCATTCTATCGCGTTAGGACTGTAGATATCGACATCCTCATCAATGATTACCACATGTTTCATGCTTTTATGTCCATTGAATGCAGCTTCGATAGCTTTCTTTGGATCACCAGTATCTTTCTTTTCAATCTGTACAATGCCATGAAGCCATGAGCCGCCACCCATTGTCACAAGTACATTCTTACAGTTTACAACCTTACTTACTTCATTATAAATAGTTGGTTCTTTTGGCATGCCCATGAGAGTTTTATGCTCTAGTCTACCTGGAATCAAGGCTTGATACATTGCATCTTTTCTGTGCGTTATGCAATCAATAACAAAAACAGGTTCCTGTCTTTCGAAATCCCTTGTTTCAGTAAGATCTACAAATGGACCCTCGCGATCAAGATCCCTAGTGAGCCTACCTTCAAATACGAACTCAGTTTCAGCTGGTACTTCAAGATCTTTTGTCACGCATTTAACCAAAGGTGTTTTATCAAGAGCGTTTGCAATTGAAAACTCATCAACGCCTGGTGGTGGACCGAGAGACGCAGCAACCATAACTGCAACAGAATTTCCAACACACACAGCCATTTCGAGATCTCCCTCAAGCTTATCATAGGTCGTACGAGTCTGCCTTTTTTTAATAAGACGCGCAGTAAACTTGTTTTTACCAATCTCCATAAGTCGATGATATGAAACATTTCTGCCAGTATCGGGATCTTTTATTGTTGAAACCGTAGCAGACCCATATCTGCCACCATCTCCATCCAGATGATACAGTATTGGAATTTTGCTCAGATCAGGATCTTTTATTATTACTTCTTGGCAAGGTGCCTTACCCACCATCTCCGGTTCTTTTGGATTTTGAAGCGCCTTTACAAGTTTAAGCAAAAGTTTGTCTTTGGTTGTGTCCAGCCCTTTAGCAATAACGTCACGATCAGATGTAATACCAGCAAAAACAGGGAAATCATATCCCTTAACATTTTCAAATATAACTGGTTTTTCGTCAAGAGAATATATAACATTTGCAATTTCATATTTTGCAGATACTTCCTTTTTTATTCGTACTAGGTTATTCTCTTGCTCAAGTTTGGATAAGAAATCTCGAAGATACATTATTCTACACTCTCTCTTGCTACACCTATGGTGGTTTTCAATACTTGAAATCCTTCTTTTTCTATGGCATTTGCTACGTTTTCTTGTAGGTCTTTACCAGGCGTTAGAGCAATCATGTTCCCTCCAAGGCCACCACCAGTAAGTTTAGCCCCAAGAGCACCTTGTTCTCGTGCGACACCTACGAGAAAATCAAGTTCCCTCGATGACACTTCAATCTGCTGCAAAAGCTTATGATTTTCATTCATCAGTTTTCCAACTTCTTTATAATTTTCCTCTTGCAATGCTCTTTTAGCTAAATATGCTATGTTTTCTGCTCGGTCGAATATTTTCTTGTATTTTTCAGGATCTTTTTCTTTTCTTTCCCTTACCCCTGCAACCGCAACAGTTGTATCGGCCACCTTGCCAGTATTGCCCATTACAATTCTAACTGGAGTAGTAAGAGAGATTTTTTCCATGATGTTGGGTTCGCCTTTTTCAAACCATATGAGGCCACCAAAAGTAGACGCAGTATTGTCTATCCCTGATGGTGTCCCATGATATCCTTTCTCCCCTTCATAGGCAATATCATTAATCTCATCATCTGAAAGATTAAGGTTAAAATGCTCTGAAAGAGCTCTTGCAACAGCAACACATGAGGCAGCACTGGCACCTATACCGCTTGCAGCATAAAGATTGCCGCCCAGTTCAATTTTTATCCCGTTTTTGGAATCGTCAAGTCCCATTTTTTTAAAAATTCTGTCAAATGAATCCTTTTGCTGCTCCAATTTGTCCTTCTTATAGCTAGGTGTTGCACCTCTATCGTCCTCAAATTTAAACTCTGAACCTTCAAATGGCGTTATCTTAGCAACGGTGTATTTTCCAATAGCTGAGACAATAGCCGGTACTCCATACACTACAAAATGTTCATTAAATAAAATCGCCTTTCCAAAACCTATGCCCTCGCCCGTCATATTTATCACATAGAATATCTTAGATTATTTCTACCGAAATACCATAATCAGTTTATGTTTTTTATGCTTGTGGTGAAAAACAGCTAGAATGTCGGTATCATGCTTCTTTTTTTTGTTTCAGTCAAAGAAAGAATAAAACCAATAAAACCCGTGAATATATCAGTTATAACAAATCCCAGTAGAGTAAACACAAATACTTCTTCCTCAACTACTCCAAATAGAGTCGAAAACAAGAAAATAGCGGTCAACTCCCGAGTTCCCAATCCTGCAAAAGTTATTGGAATGAAACCTACAACATTGGCAATTGGAAATAACAATAGGAAATAGAGATAAGGGAGGTCAATTCCCAGAGCTAAAACAATGATATATTCCTGAGAAAAGATGATAATCCAAGTAAAAATACCTAGAATTAGTGGCAGTAGTAGTTTTTTAATTTCAGGAAAATCAGTGTAAAATGTATCAACAAATCTATAAAGATTGGTTTTTAATTTCTTTGGAATGAGATATTGTATGAGGCTGTGAAATAGTTTTTCTCCTCTTTCCCTTTTAACAAAATAAAAGAGGATTATTGCAAGGAGCACAACCCAGATAGCAGATATATATAGAAGTTCAGGGAGAACTCCTATAACGAGTAATGCCCCTATTAACATCATTCCATAAAGAGATATTGTATGTATTATGGTCTCCATCAATGAGTTGACAAATAATTTTCCATAGGGTGCCCCTGTTTTTTCTTTCATATATGGTACTCTCATAAGTTGTCCTATGTACCCAGGGGTGATACTTCCATAGAAATAACCTATTAAAAATATTTTAAGAGATTGGAAAAAACTAATTGTTATTTTTTGTTCTTTTTGAATGATTTGCCATGCAGCATTTCTAATTATCAACCTGGGGATAGTCAGAGTTAAAGAAAAGATTATGAAAATTGGATTGATCGATAGAAATACAACTATTATTTTTTCAATATCTAAACTATAAACTATGTAGACAAATATTGCAATGCCTATTAACGGTAGAAATTTTTTAGCTTGTTCGAATATTTTTCTTGCCACTAACTGATTGATAAGACGTTTTGTTTTTTATGGCTTATTATTTTATTTTTCCCGATTTTGATAATATGAAAAAACAAAGGGTTAATCTCTATATATTCTAAGATTCATACATATCTAGATGAAAGATAAGCCCCGTAAGAAACTAATGAGGGAAAGAAACAATTTATCCAAATCAGAAGTGATGGAAAAAAGCAATCTGATAAAAAAAAGACTTTTTGAAATGGATGAATTCAAACAAGC
>JAUWOO010000061.1 GCA_030612095.1 Thermoplasmatota archaeon
TCCTAAAGAATCGCCTAAAATCGAGGATGTTGTTTTCAATCCAGAAAAAATAGAAGTCGAACCACCCACTTCAGATTCAAAACAAGAAGAAATAGATATAAGTCCTATGTCTAGAGATGTTTTCAATAAAGAACAAGAGCATGGCAGTGAAGATTTTAAAGAAAAATACGGAAGATACAACACCAACCAATTTAGAAAAGAAAACAGATGGCCTTTCCAAGTCGGACAAACTCAGTGAAGTTTTTATAATACCTACCAAGAATTCAACCGAAACAGAAGATGTTTTTCCAGAGTCCAGAGGAACAAAAGAAGATAATAAAAATATGGGGGACAAACCTCCAACCAATTTAGAGAAGAAAACAGATGATTATCCTAAAGAATCACCTAAAATCGAAGAAGTTGTTTTCAATCCAGAAAAAATTGTGGTCGAACAGTCTACTTCAGATTCAGAACAGGAAGGAATGCATAGCCGACCTAGACTTGACAAGGTTTTATTTAGGAGAGTAGAAAAAACATAAGTGAGATAATCCATCCATATTTTTTTCATATTCAACGGATGTTTATTCAGATCTCGATTATCCTTCCTACGCCTCCTTCAACACTAATCTCGGGATACGATCTTTGTATCTCCTTTTTATGTTTGGTACAATGAGTCGCACAAACAAGTTCTAATGTGCCTAAAATATGAAAATTATTGAAATCATGCAACCCGCCAATCAGACCAGCTACATTACCATACTCCCTCGAAGCATTGAGGATTTCTTTAACGCCTGAATGAGAACAACCGGTAAGAACATACCAATCCTTTTTACCCTTAAGAACTAACGATTGCTCATCTACCGGTGTACCAGTTAATCTCCCTGTTGTGTATACCCCATCGATGATTTCCCGGGGTTCTTTTACAGTTATTAGATTCATATTTCCAATGGGGCTTTCTTTTCCAAGTCGGTATAATTCTATATCACCGACAAGAGGTACAAGCGCTTTCAATCCTCCATAATGGTCCCAGTGCTCGTGCGATATTACTATTTTGTTGATTTTCCCTGGATTTACATCAAGTTTCTCCATATTGTTAAGCAATATCTTGCCTTTTGCTCCAGTATCAAAGAGAATATTTTCATTTTCTGTTTCTATCAAACAAGAAAATCCCCAATCTGATTTTAAACCAGCATCTTTTTTGTAGACCTCATTATCATAGACTATTGTGAGTTTCATTTCATAAACCTCTTACATCTTTTTCCACATAACATTGATATCCCTTTAATTCCTCAATTCATGAAAAATACGGATCCTTAAAACAAGTCAGTACTCAAATATCTGTCCCCTCTATCTGGAAATATCACAACAACTATTCCTCTCTCTGCTCTCTTTGCTGTTTCCAATGCTGCAATCATTGCTGCGCCGCTACTCATTCCAGCGAATATTCCTTCTTTTGCTGCAAGTTGTCTTGTCATTTCGAATGCATCTTCAGTCTCAATCATAATCGTCTCATCAATTTGGGAGGGGTCGTATATTGAAGGAACTATTGCCTCTTCCATATTTTTCAGACCTTGAATATAATGGCCTTTTACTGGTTGAGCACACGTTATGCGTATATTTGGATTATACTCTTTTAGATATTTTCCAACGCCCATAATGGTTCCCGAGGTTCCTATTGCTGAAACGAAATAATCTACTTTACCATCGGTCTGCTCTATGATCTCCCTTGCTGTAGTTTCGTAATGTGCCATTTTATTGTAATGATTTGAAAACTGATCGGGCATGAAATATTTTTTAGGATATTGTTTAACCAGCTCCCTTGCCTTTTCTATTGCACCATCTGTACCAAGCTCTGCAGGAGCAAGTATTAACTTCGCGCCAAAAGCCCTTAGCATCTTCCTTCTCTCGATAGAAACTGCTTCGCTCATTACAATCTCAATGTCATACCCTTTGACCACACTTACCATTGCAAGGCCAATGCCAGTATTCCCAGATGTTGGTTCAATAATCGTCTTCCCCTTTGATAGAGTACCTTCAGACTCTGCCTGTTCAATCATTTTTAGTGCAATTCTGTCTTTTATACTTCCACCCGGGTTGTCCCCTTCTAACTTAGCATAAATAGTTACATTTGGATTAAGATTAAGTCTGTTAATTTTAACTAATGGGGTATTCCCTATAAGATCAAGAATGTCTTCCCCAACGTTTCTCTCTTTACCCACTTTTAATGCCACCTCAAACTCTCTTTATCAGTATTGAACTATATAGCGAAAAGAACCAAACAGCAGCAACATAGTTTCGTTTCCATAGGTGCGATCCCGCTATGAATTAGTGGATAAAGCTAAGACATAAAACTTTTTTGCACGACTTGGCATTATGTGCCACAATAAATTCCATAACAATCCCTACATATTTCTTAATTCTTCATCAATGGTTCCATCTGGTAACATCCAGTCTGCATGTGATTCTCCGTTTTCCTCCATTTGATAACGAATACAATTCTCCCAGTCTCCTTTACAATATAACTCAACCCATTTTCTATCTAATTTCCCCTCTTCATAAAATCTTTTCATTGGACATACAGGATACCATTTACAATCTTTAGAGAGTATTTTCAGTTTGTGATAATTTTTTATTACCGCCTCTTTAAGTTCGGGTTTGTGAAGGATTGCGGCTGGGTGTTGTAATGGTAATATTTTTCTAGAGGCTGATAGAAGAAGTTTCCCGCAGAGGGCGTAAAAATCTTGCTTGGACGGAATCAAAATATTGTATTTCTTAAAGATATATGTTGTCGAGTAATGTCCCAGGGGAACCAGTATCTCGGGGTCTATCAGTTCTATCTCTCTGTCTAGATAATCGCTGCAAATATCGATTTCATCTTGCTTTGGTTTCCTATACTTTGGGAGCATACATTTAACAAGATTTGTCATGTAAAGTTCCTTTCTATCAACACCGGATATCTGTAATAATTCATCCAAGACTTTACCTGAGGGTCCAATGAACATTACCCCCTCTTGATCTTCGTTCTCCCCAGGTGCCTGGGCAATGAGCATGAGTCTAGCATTGAGTTTACCTTCTCCAGGTAGGGCGTTAGTTCTGGTTTCAGACAGTCTACATTTATTGCATACTCTTATTTCTTCATTCAATCTTTTGATTTCCATTGCAGTAGTCTCCCATAAAAGATACGATTTCATATTATGTTTTCAGATAAATTCTGTTGTTGTTAATAGCTGAAGGCATGTTGTTTCATCTTAATCCATTTCTCCTCATCAATGCCAATTAGATTTCCACATTGGCATTTGATCTCCATCCCCTCATGAATGCTATAATCTTCTATAATTCTCCCCTTCCAACAATGCAACACTCTGCCTTTTCCAATCTTTAAATATCTAAAGATTTTGCTTTTGCACTTTGCACATCGTATCGTCAACATTTTTGACATTATATCTTCTTTAGGAGATCATTAATTATATCTTTAATGTCACCGACGGACTTCACTCCCGTTGTACTAGTGAGTTTCTTTCCGTAACTAAAAAACGTCAGATGAGGAATTCCCATGATTTTGTATTTCTTAGAAATATCCTCATTCTGTTGAGTATTGAGTCTACCAAAAGCTACTTCTCCCTTGTAAATTGTTGATAACCGTCTCAATCTTGGTATCATTGTTCTACATGGACCACACCACGGAGCCCAAAAATCCACCACAGATAATGGATATTTTTGTATAAATTCGTTGAAGTTTTTTCCATCCAGAGTAACTGCATGGTCTGGCCATTCTTTACTTGGAGGGGCTTGCTTGTTGGAACCGGTTTTTCCGCCCTTTCGGTTAAAAAACCCAAGAAATATCATACTCAAAATCACTCTTTATATGGAATCAGACAAAGAAATTTTAGCGTTTCCTTACCAGTATTTACAAACTGATGCCATTCCATGGATGGGACAAAAAACACATCTCCCTCTCCAAAAGATTCCTCATTTATCTTGTTTTTGGTAACACCACTTCCCTCAAGAATGAATACTTCATGCTCCCAATCATGTTGGTGTAATGGAGTATATCCTCCAGGCTTTATCTCAAAAAGACGCATGGCAAAGTTCTCTGCGCCATCCTTCTTTGAAATAAGCCATCTTAATTTTACGTCTTTCACTCCCTGCTCAGCAGGTTCCTCTAATTTTACTTCCGTGTGATGTACATGTTTCACAAATTTCACCCGATGTAATCAGTTTTTAACTATTTTTCTTCCATTTTTAATCTTTATGGTAGTCCTCGATTGCATTATGTAGTGTGCTTACCGCAAGAGTTGCACAATGCACGTGTTCCTTGGGAAGACCTCCTAAATCCTCAAGAAGTTTTGTAATTGTTATAGCAGATGCTTCTTCCATTGTTTTTCCTTTTATCATATTTGTCAGCATGTTGTTACAAGCAATACTTGCTCCACAACCATCTGTCCAGAAACACGCGTCTGTTATGATATCATCTTCTACACTAAGAGTTATCTTCACAGTGTCACCACATGATCCTTTTACTTTTCCAAGAGCATCAGGACTTTTCATGTTGCGGAAATTATTTGGATTTTGATACTCAGCTATCACCGTCTTTGAGTATGTTAACTCTTCTTTGCGCTCAATTTTTCTTTGAAGTTCTGTTACCATTTTCTCAAAGTCATCATTTTCACTCATGAAAACAGCCTTCTCTTAACTTTACTCCACATGTCTGTAATCCTATCGGCTAAGTCACTGTCTGAGAATTCGATCGCACTTTTTTCTTTAACCATAGCTTCAGTCATAGCAACATCGTATGGTAGTTTTCCAACAACATCTATGTTTTTTTCTTTGCAGTACTGCTCGATTTTTCTTGTATTGTCTTTGTTGATAGTATATTTATTGATACCAACCACAGCTGGAATATTGAAATGATTTGCAACACCAAGTATTCGTTCTAGATCATGAATGGCAGAAAGTGTAGGCTCAGTAATAATTAAAACAAGGTCAACACCAGTTATGGCAGAGATGACTGGACAGCCAATCCCTGGTGGTCCATCGATAATAATCAGATCTTTCTTCTTCTCTTCAGCAATATCTTTTGCATTGTTTCTTACTACAGTTACAAGTTTTCCTGAAGCTTCCTCAGCAGTATTGAGTCTTGCATGTGACATAGGTCCAAAACGTGTTTCAGAAATATAAGCAAAACCTGAATCCCTATCAACCATTGAGATGGCTCCCTCTGGGCAGACATACTTGCAGACACCACAACCTTCACACGCATCTTTGCTAAAAGTTATATCTTCATTGATTGCGTCGAATTTACAAGACTCATAGCACTTTTTACAATCAATGCATTTTTCTTTGTCAATGGATGCAATCTTGAGTCCATGAAAACCCATTGTTTTTTTGATAGCAGGATTAAGAATAAGATGAAGGTCTGCAGCATCAACATCACAGTCGGCAAGTACTGCATTTTCTGCAAGGGAAGCAAAAGCCGCAGTAATGGATGTTTTTCCCGTTCCTCCTTTTCCACTGATAAGAGTAAGCTGTTTCAGGTTCTCACCTCCCCTTGTATTCGTCTGAAAAGTTCAGTAAACTTTTCATGCCATTCAGGAAGTTTTTTTACAAAGGGAATTCCTATAGAGTAAAGATTTGCAATTTCTTCACTGTGAGGTATCTTCATGAGAATGGGGATTTTCTCCGTTTGACAATACATTTCGACTTTTTTATCACCAACGCCATCGCGGTTGATAATGACCCCAAATGGGATATACAAATGCCGTACAACAGCAATAGCAAGTTTGAGATCGTGAAGTCCAAAAGGTGTAGGTTCAGTGACTAGGATACAATAATCTGAGCCATTGATTGATTCAATGACTGGGCAGGATGTTCCTGGTGGAGCATCAATGATTACATTTCCTTCTTTGTCAATCTTTTTTTTCAATGCCTTAATCACTGGAACAGCCTGGATTTCTCCAACATTCAGCAAACCATGGTAGAAATCAACTCCATTTGTGACTCCATGCTCGATTTTTCCAACAGGTTTTCTCTTCCAATTGATTGCATTCTGTGGACAAACAATTGCACAACCCCCACATGAATGACACAACTCTGGAAATACAAGCACGTCAGTTGGAACAACAGCTAGTGCATTATATGCACAAAATTCAGAACATTTACCGCAATAGTCACATTGCTCTTTATCTATCTCTGGAATTTCTACTGTAACGTCTTCACGTTCCTTGATTTCTGCATTAAAGAAAATATTCGCATTCGGTTCTTCAACATCACAATCAATCACCTGTACTTTTCCAAGACTTAAAGCAAGGTTTGTCGCAATTGTTGTCTTTCCAGTTCCGCCTTTTCCACTTGCAATAGAGATAATCATTCTTTCACCTTCAAAACAAGTCTTGCCATTTCAGTACCAATGTCATTTGCAACGAGAGGACATTTGACCATTAACAGGAAGAACACCTCTCGATCTATATCACTTAATGCTTCATAATTGCCTTGGCCTTTAGAGATGATCATATCTGACGTTTTGAGGAGTTCTAAGAATTCCTTTGATGCGTATGAAAGGACCATCCCTGGAGTTGATTTGCTCTGACCAGCATCACCAGCAATAACCTTTGCATGTTTGTCAATGCCTGCAAATTTCGCATCATCAATTGTCGCGTCATTTATGATGGGATTTGCTTTTACAACATAGGTAATCTTTTTTTCACCATCGGAAATTTCCTCGAGAAGTAATTTATCAAAGAATATTTCGCCAGTGTTATCAGCTAGATACAGAATGCTTTTTGACTGCTTTAAAACTTCTTTAAATCGCGGATAATCATCATCGACGAATTCCTTTTTCACCGCTACATCAATCATATCCTCAACGTTGAAACGGTTGCTTGTACCAAAATCAATGACATTGCCAACGATGGAGAGTTTAATTGCCATAAGTAGAGAATCATCTGCATCGCTCACCAATTTTTTGAGGTAAGGGTATTCATTTTTTGCCATCTCATTCGACTGATCCTTTACCTTTTTATAAGGATCTTTTGAACCTGTAATTCTCCTGATAATTTCATGTACTTCTCTAGATAGCTCTGGAGGCGAATTAGTAAAAGAAATGGCTTGGAGATGTTTCATAACCTCCCTTAGCACTTCTGCTTGGATATCTTCGTCATCTGTTGCCATGCGCGCAGCTTCTAATGACTGCTTTATAAAACAGGGAATACAATCAAGATATGTCTTCATTATTTCACTTGCTGAATGTGTTTTAGTGGTGATGTCTATCTCTGAATGCATGCTGTGCACATGCATCCCCTTCACTAGCCTTTTGAAGGGTTTCTTGCTTAAAAGCAGCAATAGTATCTCTTACAGTTCCAGATGCACCAATATAAACTTCAATACCCATCTGTTCAAACATACTAATTGCACGTCTTCCAAGTCCACGGCAAACCATAACATTTACTCCCTCTTTTGCCATAATCTCGGGAGGGTAACCTTGTCCACCCATATGGTCACTAGTATTGGGTATCACTTTCACCTCGTTTGTATCAAGATCAACTATAGTGTATGTTGGTACTCTACCGAAATGTTCACCGACAACATTGTCTAATCCATTTTCTCCCATGGTAGGTATACATATTTTCATAGTTTTTCACCTCCTCATTCCAGAGTGGCTACCAACACTGGGGGCTTCTGTTTCCTTTAGTTCCCCTTTTTTGTATTTTTCAATCGATTCTTTTATTGTTCCACTTGCTCCTGTAAATATCTTCATACCAGCTGCTGATAATGTTTGAAATGCATTGGGCCCTACATTTCCAGTTACGACAACTTCCGCGCCTGTCTTAGCAATTGTTTGAGCTGCTTGTATTCCAGCGCCGCCTGAAGCCATTGCATTTTCATTTGATAAAACTTCGAATTCCATTGACTCCGTATCCACAATAAGGAAATATTTGCATCTTCCAAATCTTTGATCAACATTTGCATCTAGGTTTTCACCTGCTGATGATACTCCTATTTTCATATTTTTCTACCTCTCGCCTCAAATAAACTTTCCGTTAATAACTATTGGCATTCAAGCTCTTGTCATAGGGCTACCACATTTTGGGCATTTCTTATCATAGCAAGGTACCCCTAACTGATGTGGTTCTCTATGTCCACAGTTTGGACATCTACATTCGCCATCAGGTCCACGGGCAAAACCTCCTCCTAGACCACGTCCTTGTCCTTGCCCTCTTCCGCGACCTCTTCCAGCTACGGCTCCCTGGCCATCTGGTCCTGTTCCATCTCCACCTGGCATATTTCATTTCACCTCTTTTTTATTTACAATTTCTTCAATATTTTCAACAATTTTTTTAAACGATTTAGCAGTATCTAAGTTTTCACTTTTGACTGCAAATGTCTTCCCAGAGTCTCCAGTTTCTACAATTTGTGGGTCTATTGGTATTTTTCCTAGGAATGGAACATTGAAATCCTTTGATGCTTTAAGTCCACCTCCTGTTTTAAAAAGGTTTATATCTTTACCACAATATGGACATTTAAATCCACTCATGTTTTCAACGATTCCAATAACCGGCATGTTCATTTTTTTAACAAAATTAATAGATTTTCTTACACTAACTAATGCAACATCTTGAGGAGTTGTGACAATAACTGCACCATCATTGTCCGGGATCAATTGAGCTATACTCAACGGTTCATCTCCTGTTCCTGGGGGTAAATCAATGATTAAATAATCTAAATTTCCCCAGTCAACATCCCCTATAAGCTGTTTAATGGCCCCCATCTTCATAGGTCCACGCCATATAATGGGCGCGTCTTTATCTTGGATAAGAAATCCCATGGACATAACTTTTAATTTTGATGATGCAAGAACTGGAGCGATACCTGTTTTAGATGGTCCCGGTTTATTATCCTCTAGACCTAGCATTTTTGGAATACTGGGACCGTGGATATCACTGTCTAGTAATCCTACTTCATAGCCTTTTTCTGCTAATGAAAGTGCAAGATTTGCAGATACGGTACTTTTCCCTACACCACCCTTACCGCTTAATACAACAATTTTATGTTTTATTTTACCTAGACTATCGGTAACCTTCGTTTCGTCATACGTCTTTTTTTCCATGTTATCCTTCTGTTATTTTTTTGCCGCTAAGTTTTAACTACAGTTAAAGAAAGATGCGAAAGGGCATCTCCCTATTATATCTTTTTAAGGAGATTCCCTTTTTTCTTTAGAAAGTTCTTGAAGTCTTTCCTTTATGGCCTTGAGTTCATTCTCTAGACCTTTGACCGTGTTTTCAAGGTAGGATTTTTCTTCTTCCTTGCTGGGTTCCGGGTAAACATTTCCGTAATATGGTGCTGGTCCATAGTAAGGATCTGAATAGTAATCTCTACGCCAAAATCCTCTGCCGCGTCCCCAAAATCCACGTCCAAAACCTCGACCCCAGCCTCTGCCAAAGCCTCCGCCTCTAGGTGCTCCTCTTGTGAATCCTGGACTATCATATCCTGAACAGTAGCCTAAGCCTCGTCCAGTTCTTGATCCATAGCCTGCAGGTCCTGTTCTATCTCCACCTGGCATATTTCATTTCACCTCCTTTTTCATCTTTGAACGTAATCTCCACCCTCAATACGAATTATACACCCGCTGACCAATGCATTGACTACTTTTTTCCGTGCGCGATGTAAATCATTCCACAGTGTTTTCCGCGATACTCCCATCATTGCTGCTGCCTCTTCTTGTGTAAGGTCTTCAAGGTCAACAAGTCGGAGTGCTTCGAGTTCCTCTATTGTAATTATAACAGTGTTTGCGATAGCTTGTGACTGGCCATATGGTCTGAAATACGTTGTTTCGGGGAGATGCTCAATCCATCGTCTCCCGCGACATCGTCCACGTTGTCCTCCATGTCTATGTCCATATCTAGGCATGTTTCTACGTTCCTATATATTACTCATATGAGAACTATTATATATAGTTTTCCTATAAAGTGGAATTTGATGTGTAATCCGCAAATTATTTCGCTAAAATTAAAGACTAATCTTATCACTAAGCTCGATATTCATGGTTGTATATGAAAATCTTGTCTTGGAATGTGAATGGTATTCGAGCAGCAGACAGGAAAGGACTGTTTAATTGGTTAAAAAAAGAGTCACCAGATATTCTATGTCTTCAAGAAATAAAAGCACTACCTGAACAGGTGCCACCACATCTAAGGA
>JAUWOO010000059.1 GCA_030612095.1 Thermoplasmatota archaeon
TAATCCATCATCTGAAAATCAGATATACATCAAGAATGGTACTAGTATAGTGATAAGAAAAAGGGAAAAATAGGAATTTGTAAGACATAAACTGAATGTGAAGAGGCGGAAATATATGAAAATATGTGTGTCATCAACAGGTGAAGATTTGAATGCAAATGTTGATCCAAGGTTTGGACGCTGTCAGTGTTTCCTTATTGTGAATACTGATACTATGGATTTTGAGTCTATTTCAAATGAAAGTGCAATGGCGTCTGGTGGTGCTGGTATACAGGCAGCTCAAACTGTAGCGAAAGCAGGAGTTGAAGTGGTGATAACTGGGAATATGGGTCCAAATGCCTTTCAAACCTTGTCTGCAGCGGGAATAAAGATATTTATAGGTGCAGCTGGAACGATTGATGAAGTAGTGGAGAAATACAAAAAAGGAGAACTTGGGGAAACAGAGGCTCCTAGTGTAGGAAGCCATTTTGGAATGGGGGGCACTGGCAGAGGTCTTGGAAGAGGTAGAAATCTATGAAAATATGTATACCAACTATGGGAGAAAGCGGGTTAGATGATAGTGTAGGGGAACATTTTGGCAGAGTGTCCACGTATACGATTGTTGACCTTGATACTGATGAGGTGAAGGTTGTCTCTAACGTAAGTCATCATATGGGTGGACATAGTGATCCACCTGAGATCATGGCACGGGAAGGAGTCAATGTCATGATCTGCCAAGGACTCGGAAGACGTGCAATCAGTATGTTTGAAGAGTTGGGTATCGAGGTATATATTGGAGCAGTAGGGACTGTAAGAAATGCTGTGGCAGCATTTAAACTGGGCAGGCTTCAAAAGGCAACCGTAGATGATGCCTGTGGAAAGCATGCATTCAGAGATCGTCATCATTTCTAGGAGGAAATTCCGAAGGAAGTCCTTGCTGTATTGTATTTGATAATTAAAGAATAAAGGAGAATGAAGAATGATTATATCTGTTGCAAGTGGGAAAGGTGGAACAGGGAAAACAACAGTTGCCACAAACCTAGCTTTAAGCATAGGAAAAGCCCAGTTCATTGATTGTGATGTTGAAGAACCGAATGCAAATATTTTTCTAAAGGCAAAAATCAAAGAGCATGAAGATGTCTCCGTAAGTATCCCAGAAATGGACAAAGAGAAATGTGACTACTGTGGAAAGTGTTCTGAGTTCTGTGTCTATAATGCATTGGCTGTTGTTCCATCTGATGTGCTTGTTTTCCCTGAATTGTGTCATTCATGTGGTGGATGTGAGCTTGTTTGTCCAAAGGATGCAGTTAGTTGGAATGAACGAATTATTGGAAGACTTGAGCATGGACAAGTTGAGGACATCGATTTTTATCATGGATTACTAAATGTCGGAGAAATGCAGGCTGTTCCAGTGATTAAAGCCCTGAAAAGGAAAGTGGACAAAAGTAAGAATGTTATTATCGATGTTCCTCCTGGTACTTCCTGCCCAGTTATTGAGTCAATAAGTGGTTCAGATTATTGTATTCTTGTTACTGAACCTACTCCTTTTGGGCTTCATGATCTTAAACTTGCTGTTGAAGTAACAAGACATTTGAATATTCCCTTTGGAGTCATTATTAATCGTGATGGTATTGGTGATAGAAAAGTCGAGCGTTATTGTAAGAATGAAAATATCCCTGTTCTTTTGAAAATTCCAGAAAGAAGAAAGATTGCGCATCTTTATTCGAAGGGTATTATTTTAGCAAGTGAGGTTTATGAGTGGCATGAGATGTTCGGGCTAGTTTTTAATCGTATACAAGAAGAGGTGAAAGCATGAAGCAGCTCACAGTAATCAGTGGTAAGGGGGGTACAGGTAAAACATCTATTACAGCTGCTTTTGCATCTCTTGCAAAGAATGCTGTTCTTGCTGATTGTGATGTTGATGCAGCTGATTTGCATCTTATTTTAAAACCTGATATTAAAAAAACAACAGGGTTTCATGGATTAAACATTGCACATATTGATAAAGATCGCTGTATTGATTGTAAAAAATGCTATGAGTCTTGTAAGTTTGATGCAATTGATGAGGAAATCAATCTTATTAAGGAGTCTTGTGAAGGCTGTAGTGTCTGTGAGTATGTTTGTCCGGTTGACGCCATTACAATGGAAGAAAGGGATTCAGGTTTTGCATATATTTCCGATACTCGTTTTGGACCAATGGCTCATGCCATGTTGAAAACTGCTGAAGAGGCATCTGGAAAACTAGTTACGGTGGTGAGAAACAACGCAAAAACACTTGCTGAGGAGAAAAAGAAAGATTTGGTTATTATTGATGGACCTCCTGGTATTGGATGTCCTGTTATTGCTTCTCTAACCGGGGTTGACATGGTATTGATTGTTACTGAGCCGACGCTTTCCGCTATTCATGATCTTGAAAGGATACTTGGTGTTGCAAACCATTTTGGTATTCCTTCTGTTGTTTGTGTTAACAAGTATGACATCAATATGGATAATACAGAAAAAATTGAGCAATACTGTAAAAGCAATGGTGTTGAGGTTGTTGGAAATCTTCCGTATGATACAGTTGTAACTAATGCTATGATTCATGAGCAGAATGTGATTGAGTTTTCAGATGGTAATTTTTCTGATAGAATTGCTGAGATGTGGGACAAAATTACGGAGAGGCTGATTGTATGAGCGAGGATAATGATTTTGAGGGGGTGGTAAAGGAGCTTCAACAAAAAATCGATCGTGATGAAGAAGAGACTTATTCAAAAAAGGTTATCAAAGAATATAGGAACCCAGTCAACTTTGGTTTTATTGAAAATCCAGATGCTACTGGACAAGTAAAAGGACCTTGCAATGACACTATGAGAATGGATCTTAGGATTAAAGACAATGTTGTACAGGATGCTTGCTTTTGGACTGATGGCTGTGGTGCAAGTCTTGCTTGTGGAAACATGCTTACATCAATGATAAAAGGGAAAAACATTGAAGAATTAGATGGTATTTCTAGTGAACAATTGCTTGAAGTGTTAGATGGCCTTCCAAAGGAACACCAGCATTGTGCCAGGCTTGCTGTTGATACGTTGCATGAAGTTATTAAGGATTGCCATAAAAAGGGAGGATAATGTGAAGATAAAATTCTTCTAATAAAATTGACAGAGAATTGTTATTGAGAGAAAATATGACAACAGAAAGAAATGAGGATTATTTGGAAGCACTTGACGCAATAATAGAAAGAAAAGGTTATGCTCAGGTAAAAGATGTATCGAAGATTCTAGGTGTAGCACCTTCAAGTGTTACAGAAATGTTCCGGAAACTGGGTGAAGCCGGTTATGTTAACTATAAGAAGTATGGTGGTGTAACGTTAACTGCAAAAGGAAAACGTATTGCTAAAAAAACTAGAAAGAAACATAATACCTTGAAGGAATTTCTTTTAAATCTTGGAGTTAACGAGAAAATATCTGACAAGGATGCATGTAGGATGGAGCATATTGTAACTCCTGAGACAATGGATAGGTTAACGAGATTTGTTGAATTCATAAAAAGATTTGAAGACAGTCCAAGATGGTTAGATCATTTTAGATATTTCTATGATACTGGAGAATACATTGAATGCAATCCTAGTGATTCATCAAGTTGCCCAGTACATGGAAGTAAACAATCTTAGGGGGCATATTGCTTTGAAAGGTGGAAATGAAGTATTTAGATACATTATGACCAAATGATGTGATATATGATGTATAGCAAAATGGTGTATGGTAAAAAGTTTCTTTTGAAAGAAGACGTTGCGGCTTCTGTTGCTGGGTTTGAACGGGAGGTAGAGGAACTTTCTTGTCAAGTTGATGCTTTTGTGGTTAAAAACTCTGTAAAATTACTTATTAAAAAATGGTTTTCAGATGTTATTGTAGAAAAGAAAAAAACAAAAACCAAAAATAAAAATTGATAAAGAAAAATGTATAGGCTGCGGTCTCTGTGAAGGAATATGCAGCGGACTTTTTCGAGTGGGAAATAATGGAAAAGAATACGCTAAGAATCCTAATTTAATTATTTACCGTATCCAAAAAGCAGTTGACAAATGCCCATCTAATGCAATAACCCTAGAGAAAGAAACATAGGCAAAAACATATAGCTACAACCGCTCTTTGTATTGGGAAATACAAAAAAATACAAGATAAGCTGCATTAACAGCAGAAGGGAAAGAATAACATCAATAACTATAAGTGAGGAAAATAGAGGGGTGCAATCAGATTGGATACCCCCGGATGGAAACATTGACAAAAAACTATGTAAGAAGGGGCAATAGCATGAAAAAAATAGGGTTAATTGTGAATCCTATAGCAGGAATGGGTGGAAGTGTTGGACTGAAGGGAACGGATGGAGGGATATACAAAAAGGCGTTAAAGTTAGGGGCTAAGACTGTGACGCCCAAGAGGACAAAAGAACTTCTGTCTTATATCAAGAACAGAAATGAGATTAACCTGGTTGTTGCACCTGGTAAAATGGGAGAAGCATATGTTAGAGAGTTTAATATCGCTTTCAAATTAATTGGTCAGGTGCCTGAAGAAACTTCAGCAGAGGACACTAGGAGGATCATAGGAGAGATGTTGAACGGTGGCATTGAACTTTTGGTATTTGTTGGTGGCGATGGTACCGCAAGGGATGTCTATGATGCAGTTGGTTCTAAGATTCCAGTTGTAGCTGTACCCTCTGGTGTCAAGGTCTTCAGTTCAGTATTTGCAGTTAGTGCAAGGGCTGCAGCAGAGATAGTAGATGCTTTTATCGAAGGCACAAACTTAACAGAAGAGGAAGTTCTTGATATAGATGAAAATGCCTTTAGAGATAACAGGCTGGCCTCGAAGCTATATGGCTATCTTATGGTTCCTAACGTCAAGAAACTCTTGCAAGCAGGTAAAGAAGCTTCAAGCATGGGCAAATCGTCTGTAGATAGTAAAGGTGAGATAGCAAGATATATCGTTGAAAATATGGACAAAGAGACTCTATGTCTGCTTGGTCCAGGTACAACTTTGAAGGCTATCACTGATGATATGGGGCTCCCTAAGACACTTCTTGGTGTTGACGCGGTTTATAATAATAGGTTAGTTGGAAAGGATCTAAACGAAAAAGGTATTTTGAGGCTTTTAAAGAAATACAAGAGTAAAAAGATAATAGTAACCCCTATCGGTGGAAACGGTTTTATTTTTGGCCGCGGAAGTAAACAATTCACTCCAGAAGTAATACGACTTGTTGGCAGAGGGAATATAATAATCGTTGGTGCCTATGGCAAGGTAAGCAAATTGGACTGCCTTAGAGTTGATACGGGCGATTTCGAGATAGATAAACTTCTCTCAGGACACATAAAAGTTATAGTAGGTAAAAAGGAGGAAATGGTAATGGAAGTAAGATGTTGAATGAAATAAAGTTGAATATGAATGAGATGCCATATCTTCCCCCAAGGGAGGTTATTGAGGCAGCCCAAAAAGGATTATCAAACTTGAATCGATATGCCAACCCAAGAGATTTAGAGTTGCTACGTGGACTTCTCGCTGCGTACTCAGGTGTCTCTAAAAAGAATATCATTTTAAGCACTGGCTCAGACCCTTTATTAAGAGAAATAATTCATGTGTTTTCTAGGAGGAGGAAAGTTATTATGGTAAATCCGTCCTTTTTTCCTACTGTCCAATGTGCAAAAGAGTTTGTAACAAAATTGATTAAAATTCAGCTTAGACCACCAGAATTCAATTTGGATGCTGATATTATAACTAGTGAGACAAATGAACCAAGCCTAGTAATAATTGATAATCCTAATAATCCAACAGGCAAAATTCTGATAGATAGAGAGATGGCTAAAACTATTCTTGATAACAAAAATACATTGCTTGTAGTAGATGAAGCATATCATGAATTTTCGGGAGTAACCTTTGCTGATATGGTAGAAGAACATTCAAATCTTTCAGTTGTGAGGACACTGGATAAAGCTTTTGGTCTGGCAGGTGCTCGAATTGGGTATCTTATCGCAGGAGAAGATTTCCTAGATGCCTTTTCCACATTTTATGCATTTCTACCGCAGTCCAGTCTATATAGTGCTATGGAGGCAGTGAAAGATCCCAGTTATATCAAAAAGAATATTAAGCTTACCATCAAGGAGAGAGAGCGGGTAGGAAAGAAATTAAAAGAGATGGGGCTTCAAGTGTATCCTAGTACCACCAATTTTCTGCTTATAAAATCAAATATACCCAGTGTAGCAAGAGAACTTAAGGATAAAGGGATATTGGTACTTGATCTTTCAAACCAATGGCTACCAGATTATATTAGAGTATCCCTGGGTACACTAAAAGAGAACAATATTTTCTTATCAAGTATGAAAGAAATTCTTAGGATATGTAATAAGGGAGAATAAACTATGAAAATTTATGTGAGAAACTGTATAGGATATAAAAAGGAGTAAATAAAATGAAAGAAGATTGGAGAATACCAGATAGAATCCTGCAGATACAAAAATCTGCAATCCATGAAATGACAAGATTATCAAAGGAAATAGAGGATGCTGCATTTTTATCCTGGGCGAAGCCAACTTCTGATACACCAGAACATATCAAAGAGGCAACCATTACTGCAATAAAGAAGGAATTGGTAGGCGGTTATTCCAATCAAATGCATAACGCTCTTTATATGAGAAAATAATGAGTTCTATTTGGTTTCATATGCACGTATGCCTAGTCTATCTTTTTTGAAGAGTCCTATAACATCCTCTTGCATTTCATTAGGGTATCCATCTGGGAAGTCAATGCAGCCTCTGCAGATGCCGAACCCTATTGCTTTTCTAAGTCCGTCTATGCTATTATATGCTAGTGAGTCTGCGCCGATTTCTTTTGCTATTTGCTCCCATGTTTTAATGTTACCTTCTTTGTCTCGTGCAATGAATTCTTTTTTACTTCGCATATCAATACCTAGGTAGCAGGGGGCGATAAGTGGAGGGCAACCAATTCTCACATGGGTTTCTTGGGCACCAGCGCTTTTAAGCCCTGCTATCAATTTACGAATGTTCGTCCCACGGACTATTGAATCATCAATTAAAACAACACGTTTACCGTCAAGAACCGAACGGAGATACGAAAGCCCTTCTTCAACAACTTTATCTCTGCTTTCCTGCGTCTGCTGTATAAATGAACGCTCATCCTTATCTTTCATGATCCCCTCATCAATTGGTATTCCGGATTTCCGTGAATACCCAGTTGCATAATGACGTCCTGATTCGGGAACCGGGACAACAATATCTGCCTCAATAGGATAATTCTTTGCGAGTAGACGCCCTATTGCATCACGTACTTTATGTACTGATCGACCGTTTATACGTGAATCAGGTTTTGCAAAATATACAAATTCAAACATACAAGGTAGTTCTGGTTTTTTTATTATCTGCTTTTCGTAGATATTCCCTTTGGTATCAATTATAACTACTGAACCACCTGGGATATCTTTAACGTATTCGAAATTAGTTTTCTTAAAAACTCGCGTCTCTGAAGTAAGACAATACAGTCCATTGCCTTTCCCCAGCACCAATGGCCGGATTTTGTATGGATCCGTCATTGCAAAAAGAAAAGGGTTGTCACTAGAATCTGCAAGAAATAGTGCAGAATAGCTACCTTTTACCTTATTCATAACATCCATACATGCTTTAAAAATCGTATCGGCATTAACTTCTTTCTTAAACAGATTATCTGCCATTGGTAAAAGGAGCCCTTGGATGTCGCAATCAGTTCTTGACCCCCGTTTAGTCATTTTTGATATCTCAGAAGAATTATAGACATTGCCATTGTGAACAGCTGAAATAAAAGGATTTACAAGATATTCTGGTTGCGCGTTTCTTTTCAATGATTCTACATCATCCATTCCTGCAGTTGAATATCGGGTGTGACCAATACCTACATTCCCAGGAGTGTCAATCTTTTTTTCATCATTAAAAACATCCCTTACAAGACCTGCATTCTTGGTAACATGAATGTTTCCATCATACGTAAGCTTACCAGCAGATGATTGACCACGATGTTGGATAGCAAACAAACTATGATAAATCAGGTGTGAAACTGGCTTTCCTCCAATAATCCCAACAATACCACACATTGTAAAATAAGGAATGAAAAGGCAATATTTATAGATTTTTTGTCATCTAGAAGAAAAATTTACCATTCTTAAACCATTTCATCATCCGTATATGCTTCTCTGCGCTTACTGAAAGCACACATCATATCTCAGTGGAGATTCGATTTGTTTTTGCTTCCAGTCTCTGGATAGCTGCTGCCAACCGCTAGGTGAATAGTGCCTCTAATTTTTTTCGTCAAACAAAGTGTTTTTTGTATACTTTTTAATGCCATAATTAGTACCAAAAGCGAATTACCCGATCCTTTGTCCATATCAAGCATGACTTTGAGTCTATTGATACTTTGAATTTTTAGTATGCCAATAGTTTATTTGTAATTAAAACTGCTATTGAGATATTTCTAAATAATTACATGGTAAAAGAATGATTTTTGTAATATTTACTACAGTAATTCTTATAAAGCGGCTCTCTCTTTTGACTTTGAGGGAAAAGCATACGTTAGGAATCCTAATTTAATTATTTACTGCGTCCGAAAAGCAGTTGACAAATGTCCATCTAATGCAATAACATTGGAGAAGAAGATATAGACAAAAACCCATAGCTGAAATTGCTCCTTGTATTGGAGAATGCAGAAAAAATATAGGATAAGGTGCATTAAAATTAGAAGGGGGAGAATAGTGGTGAAAAACAAAATTAAAATTGGAATTATTATCTGTGACCGTTATCGTATGTGCGCTGGAGGAAAATGTATAAGATCGTTCCAGAACAGAGAAGGGGCTTTTAGTACTTATAAGGGGAATACGGAATTGGAATTAGTTGGATATACTACCTGTGGCGGTTGTCCTGGTGGAAACATTGAATATGCTCCTGAGGAAATGGTAAAGAATGGAGCGCAAGTCATTCACCTTGCCACTGGTTTGATTGTCGGGTATCCCCCATGTCCTTATGTAATATATTTTCATGACTTCATTAATGCAAAATATGGGGTAAAAGTAGTTATTGGAACGCATCCAATCCCTCAGAAATACTATAATGTGCATGCAAAGTTGGGGACATGGAACTCTTCAAAGTGGAAAGAAATTATTCAGCCAATATTAACGAGTGAGAAAACTCGGTTATCTTATGATTGATGTACAGATATGAAAAAATGGATGGATATGAAGGGTGAAATATTTCTTAGAGATATTGGAATGAAGGGAAATCAATCGATCCTCGATTTTGGCTATGGATTAGGTAATTATACAATACTTGCGGCAGTAGTTGCTGGGCAAATGGGAAAAGTTTATGTTAGAAATTGTATGTGATATAAAAAGGAGGAAACAAAATGAAAGAAGATTGGAGAATATCAGATAGGGTTTTGCAGATACAAAAATCTGCAATCCATGAAATGACAAGATTGTCGAAAGAAATAGAGGATGTCTCATTTTTATCCTGGGCTAAGCCAACTTCTGATACACCAGAACATATCAAAGAAGCAGCCGTTACTTCAATAAGAGAAGGATTGGTAGGCGGGTATTCCGAAAATGCTGGTTTACTAGAGTTACGAAAAGAGATATCCAAGAAACTAAAAAAAGATAACAATATAGACGCTGATACTTCTCAACTACTGGTCACAATCGGTGCTGTTGAAGGATTATCTGCAGCGATTATGGCATTGGTTGATCCAGGTGATGAGGTTATTTTACCATCCCCAACTTATTCTACCCATATCCGCCAAGTTATTCTTGCCTCTGGAAAGCCTGTCCTTGTTCCAACGATTGAAGAAGAAGGATTTAACTTAGATATTGATGCTATCAGAGATGCAGTAACTCCTAAGACAAAGGCTATTATGTATTGCTCTCCAAGCAATCCTGCCGGCGCTGTCTTCTCTGAGAAATCTCTTCGTCAGTTGGCCGATATTGTCTTAGAAAACGACTTAATGGTCATTACAGATGAGGCCTATGAATATTTTACGTATGATGGCCATAAACATTTTAGTATAGCTTCAATTCCAGAAATGAAAAGGAACGCGGTCAGCTGTTTTACTTTTACGAAAAGCTACGCGATGACAGGTTGGAGAATCGGCTATCTGCATACAGATGAAACACTGATTCCACAAATTAGTAAAGCACATATTCCTTTTGCCATTTGCGCCACGGTAGTTTCTCAATATGCAGCACTTGCAGCATTGCAAGGTTCCCAAGATTGTATTGCAAAATTCAGAGAGCACTACCTTTC
>JAUWOO010000119.1 GCA_030612095.1 Thermoplasmatota archaeon
TCAAAAGAATATTTTTTATCTCCTACAAGGACACCTGTTGCTTTATTCTCATGGATGATGACTTCTTTAACAGGTGTTTCCAGATGTATTTCTCCGCCATTTTGAGTTATATACTTAGCTAATTTTTGATGTATGTTATTCAGACCGTTTATAGGATAGCCCACTGGCTTTGATCCCCTATAAAGATTTCTCTGCGAACGAAACATTTCTCCTGTTGAAATGCGATCAAGATTGTTTATTGTTGTAATTGAACGAGAAAATATCTCAAGTATCAATTTCATTTTACCTCGCCCATATTTGTTTATCGTTTCTGTAATTGATACACCATCCAACCGTTTCATTGTTTTCTCACTTGCAAAAAGAAGTCGGAAAATATTTGGAAATATCTTGAGTTTGTCAAGCTTTGAAAGAAAAGGGAAATCAAACCCCGTTTCCTTTATGAATCCCACATATGATTCGAGTATCTCAACATGATCATCAAGCTTGGAGAGAACACCGTTGATATTGGAGAGTACTCCACCACCAATTGCATGATATCCAAGATCTAATTTGTATCCTTTTAGCATATTTTTATCAAAGATCGTCTTTAAATCTGGCTCTGAAAACGGCACATGCATATTGAATCTTGACAATATCTCCTTGTACTTTTCAAGAGTAAAAGACGATAAATCATCAAATGAGAGTGCTCTACCACCAATCAATGATTCCTTTTCAAATATAGTTACCTTATAGCCTTGTTTAGTTAATAGCGCACCAGCAGTCAGTCCACCGATTCCAGCACCAATAATACATACTTCTGATTTTTTTTCGTTAACCATCTACATCCTCGGTTTAAATAGTTTTTCTCCAAGTAAAGGTGTAAATCCTATGTACCACACTATTGGAAAAACAATCAATATAATTGAATACATTGTACCAATAACTGAAATGAGCATTATGGGAACCAAAGAATACCGTAAAAATGATTGTATGCCGATATACTTTCTAATGGTATTTCTATCAAATGTTTTTATGGACAACAGTTTAACACTAAAGTATATCACTCCAATAGTTGCTATAGCCAATATAATAAGTTGCCACATGTAGTACCCATATCCATAAAAAATGAAGGGAACAAACAAAAGAAACGCTGAAAAAGATCGTATCCCCATTCCAAATACTTTAAAATGGAGAGGAATAAAAATCTTGTCTCCATCGACCTTTACACCCGAACTAAGTGCAATATTTTTTACCCCCATCATGTAGTCATGATCCGCGTCTTTAATTCCACCCTCAACGGCGTTCATATGTGTTAAATTATTAAACGTCAGAAGAAAAATGATCCATGTAAAGATCGTTGGTTCACCAAATGAGAGTGCACCGAAGAGAAAAACAAATGCCACAGATATTGCAACGAGGAAATCCGATCCAACAATTTTTTTTCCGTAAAGATTATAGAAACTCCCTAGAATTCCCGCCAAAAAGATACATATCAGAGCTGCAAATTTAAAGTCATCAAGAGTTTCTCCGCGCCATAGTATAAATATAAATAGGAATGTAAAAAGAATTAAGAAAACACTTATTGCAATGGCATTTTTTTTTGATATATCACCACTAACTAATGGTTTTCCGTGTAACTCTTTTATTAGTTTATCAAGTTCCACATCAGCATAGTCGTTGAGAACAAACCCATAAATTGCTGCAAAAGCACCAATAACAAAAAGAATTGCGAGATTGTAAAAATCATAGACACCCACTGTTAATGCAGCAATAACTGGAGGAATTGCAAGACCCCCAAGTCCCGGAATGCGAAGTAATCTCGCATATGCAGCAACCTTATTCATTAGATTTTGGAAAAAGATAATGCTATTTAGTTTTTCTGACAGAATTACATGGTCTTTGGCTGTAAAACTGTTCCGTGCAAAATGATATTTGAAAGAATGAAACCTAATGCAGGAAAGAATACTATCAGACCTGCCCATGGGTTTAGGCTCATTAACATTATGGGCACAAGTGCAAAGTTAGTTACATAATGAAGTCCTATAAATTTCCTGGCTTTAGAACGTTCAAAATGTTTCATTGAAAGAAGTTTATGAGATAAAACAAACATTAATATTGCGATAGCAGCCAGCATAACCCATTGAAAATATTGTAAAAACGAAGGACTAACTATTTTCCAAACGATGAAAAACGGAAGAAACACAATCAGTATATCTGCCAGCTGGATGGAATAAGCAAATGCTTTAAAACGTAGAGAAACTTTTAGAGATCCATCAATAATTCGCACTCCCATTTTTATTGCAGTTGTCTTTGCGCCTTTCTTAAAATCGTTTTCAATGTCTTTCATTCCACCTGCAACAACTTGCATAAATAGCACCTGAATAGAGCCCAATATACAAACTATCCATGCCAGTTTAGTGATATTATAAATGCTTTTTACGGGAGTTCCCCCATAAAATGCACCATATAAAATCAAAAAGAAAATACCTAATGCAACAAAGATATCCATAAACGGAAATTTCTTACTTATCAAATCATACAATACTATAAAAAATGCTGAGACTGCTAAAATTAAAATTGGGAGGAAATTTTGGTTTATAACCGCAATATACAGAGAAATGATAAAAGCAACAAACATTGATGCAAAGGCAAATATCCATGCATTTCTTATGGAAATTGTACCGCTGATAAGAGGACGGTCACTTATTTCTTCTGAGGATTTATCAATTTTGTAATCGATTACATCATTAAAAACAAATCCAAAGGTATGACCCAAGAAACCTACCAAGAACAATAAGAAAAGAATGACGATGTCATATTGTTCCATAGCAATAGCACCCATAACTGGAGATACTCCCGTCAATACTGCATTAAATGAGCGTGCAAGCTTTAGGTATTCTCGTATCATCTTAAAACTTGAGAAATAAAAATAGAATAAAAAACCATCGATGTAAAAATCAATTAGGGATTTCCAAATGAAGACAAAACTCATTTGGAATCCGGGAAGTGCCACACATTCTCGAGGAAAAATTATTATAGAATACAGTACTGCCTGTAAGCAAAATTATGAGCGTAAAAAAAGCAAAACCAGATGGCAAGATAGATTATCGTTTCCTGAAAGCAGTTGATATTACGCCAAAAGATGATGCATTTCATGGTAATATCAACCTTTTAGATATCGAATGGTGGTATTTTGATGCTGTTTTTGACAACGGATATAGTCTCCATGTGGGAGTGAGAACATATCATATAAGAAACAGCGGTATCATGCAATCCCGAATTAATGTCTACAAAGAGGGAAAGACCGAAGTTGAAGCGATGAAAACGAATCTTTTTTCCAATTTTTATACCTCATATGATCAGCCATGCATACTTATTAATGATAAACCAATCATCGAGTTTGACCAGGAACATTATAAAAAAACCAGAGAGTGGAGATATCACGTTTTATTAACAATCGATCATCACGAGGTTGACCTTGTGTTCACTGGTACTACGCAGGGATGGAAAATTGAAACCTCTGATGCATGTTGGACATTTGCATTACCCAAGGCCAGGGTTACGGGTACTATAAAAATCAATGACCATACAATGAAAGTAAAAGGAACAGGGTATCATGATCATAACTGGGGATACTCCCCCAACACAGCAGTTAAAAATCTGGGGTGGTTCTGGGGAAGAATCTCTGGAAACACGTTAAATCTAACCTGGTCAAAAACAATGCAAACCGATAAAAAAGGCGATTTACTGGCAATAGTAAATCAAGATAAAAACGGTATTCAAAATGAAACGGAATTCTATAACATCAACCCCACATACATCTCATTTTCTACAAAAAAATTTGTTCATAATCATCGAAGATTGATACCCACTGAGTTCGACTTACAGATAACAGATACAACCTCAGATAACAAGACACCAGTAAATGCAGATATACATATGAAAACCCTTGATATCCAACATACAAGAATATTCACTATTCATTACTGGAGATATCATGGAAAAGCAACCGGAAAAATATCTGTTGGTTCCACAACCGAAACTTTAGACAAAAAACCTCAGATTATTGAATTTCTAAGTTTTAAATCATAATTAAAAAAATATCCAGAATAGTAAACTATGTATATCATTTCTCTATAGCGGTCCTGATAATCCTTAGGCGGTATAAACAATGTCAAAAAGAGATATGAAAAGAATTCTTGTAACTGGAGCCGTTGGACAAATTGGCTCTGAGCTGACGATGGCGCTTCGTGAAAAATATGGTAACGACAACGTGTTGGCAACAGGTAGAAAAACCAAGCCAAGTGAGACGCTGTTAGACTCAGGACCATTTGAATTTATTAATATTTGTAAAAGGGAAACTGTCGAAAAAGTGGTTGATGAATATGACATCGATACCATCTACAATATGGCTGCCATTCTTTCAGCAACAGGTGAAGAAAGACCGCTACTTTGTTGGGATGTAAACATTAATGGGATGTACAACATTCTTGAAATTGCACATGAACGTGATCTGACCCGCATATTTGTTCCAAGTTCAATTGCTGCATTTGGCCCAGAAACACCGCAAGACAACACCCCTCAAGAAACAGTGTTGAAACCAAAAACAATGTACGGCGTAACAAAGGTAGCAGGAGAACTCCTTGGAGATTATTATTTTAATCGATTTGGTTTGGATATTAGAGGAGTAAGATACCCAGGCATAATTAGTAGTGAAACGCTTCCAGGCGGTGGAACAACAGACTACGCTGTTGAGATATTCTATGAAGCAATCAAGAACAAGAAATATACTTGTTTTGTAAAAAAGGATACAGTATTACCAATGATGTATATGCCTGATTGTATAAAGGGAACTATCGAACTTATGGATGTAGATATTTCAAAACTAAAGCACCATTGTGATTTTAATCTAACTGCTATGAGTTTCTCGGCAGGCGAACTATCAGAGGAAATAAAGAAACATATCCCTGAGTTCAAATGTGAATATAAACCCGATTTCAGGCAAGCCATTGCAGATACATGGCCTAAAACAATCAATGATAGTGCCGCACGCAAAGAATGGGGTTGGAAACCAGATTATGATCTAGCAGTTATGACCAAAGATATGCTAGAAAAACTCGGTAAGCGCCACGAAAAAGGTAACCTCTAAATTTGCCGGTTATAGAGACATCTGTAGAAAGTTTTATTTGCTAAACTGCATTCTATTTATACTTGTGAGGTGGGGCCAATATGGCTGAATTAGAGGAGATTAGAGAATATATGAATAATGATAGTATAGAAG
>JAUWOO010000086.1 GCA_030612095.1 Thermoplasmatota archaeon
GGTATGCCTGCTGCTGCCTGCCGCTCAGCTTTAGGACCAACATGAGCTACGATCCATTTACCATCAACATATGCTTCACCTTCACCCTCTAGCATGAAGTATCCCATAGAGTCATACCATTTTTTCACGACCGGATCAACATCTATCGTTGTATCGTACCATGCCTGAATCATGTTCATTGCAAACATTTTGTATCGTGCCCTTATACCAGCTGCCCTACAAAGGGCAATAAATGCAGTTATAAGATGAAAGCAAGTTCCCGTTCCTCGCCTAAATGTCACTTCGACCTCATTAAATGACAGTATTTCAAGCGGCAGTTTTTCCTTTACAAAATGAAAAGCAGCCTCTGCAAACTCACGATCAGATTTTTTATACGCACCAAGCTCATTTGCAAGAGATATTACTTCCGGAGCCCGGCAATTACAGTAAAGAGTTGGTCTGAGAAACTTCTCTTCAGAATCACAGTACTTCATTCCATCCTTATATTTAGGGAGATCATATGCCCTTTGAGGTCGTATGTACCTTTCTTTAAGAGGTTCCATCTGCCTCAATATTTTGATATCGCCAGGATTTTTTATAAGTAATTTACCTAGAGCGGTTACTCCCCCCATTATCAATTTCACCTGAGTTCTTTGAGGGATATATCCTTTTTCCTTCATTTCCCGCAAACTCGTCATAACCTTTTACCTTCCAATGTCCCTTGTCATCATCGACCGCATTTCCTCTGCACATCCACGCATTTCTGCACCCGCTACACGTTTAACCTCAGGTTCCAATACTGGACCAGGGCGATCACAGACTGGGCAATGCTCGAGTAATTTTACCCTATCACCTGTTGTGATAAATCCAGGGTAGCTCGACGCTACAGAATCAAGAAACGCAAAACGACCTGATTCACCATAACCTACCTGCTCAAACTCATCATCAAGAACTATTGGTTTATAGTACGAATAAGGAACATGCAGGTAATGCCCTTCAGGACACTGAACCATCCACCCATTACCTTCCACCATACCATATACATCTAGACAATATTTTTCGGGAATACCTAGTACGTCTTTCACTTCTTTTCTAAAATCTGCAACAGATAGGCGGACATTCTCATGAATCTTCCAACCGCCCCCAGTTGCAACACCGCATCGTTCACCAAAATCAAAACTTCGCCCTTGTGCCTTCAGCTTTTCCATTACAAAGTACAAAATATATGGAGCACCAACAAACGTAATCTTTTCATTAGTTTTGTCATGGTATTCCAACCATTTAATAATATCATCAACCATCTGACGGGAGGCCCGTCTTGAAAATAATTTGATCAATCTGCCCTTTAGCCCCCTTCCACCACTCATCATCATCTGAATCAGTTCAGTAGTGATTTCACGGTCAATCGCCACATTCACGTTCTGTATGGCATCAAAATACACTAAACATACCTTCCCTGCATATATATTGGTTTTCTTAGGATTTGGCATCAATAGATATCCGCTGCTATCATGTTCCCAAAATGGATAGAGCATTGTAACAGCTGATTTTGCAATTGCATATTCAGACGCAAAAAAAGTCCGTTGGTCACGTGGTATAAACGTATGGCGCCCACCCGTTCCACTGCTATACGAAACAAGCATTCCTGCTTTATTGAAAGCATCTATAACCTGATCATATGTTGGTATATGCTGTTTTATTTCAATCTTTGGTAAATCACCAGTAAGAATATTTCCCAACCATGTTGCAAACTCTTTTCCATGTGGATAATCCTTAAAAAAACCGTCTGGAATGAGGGGTATTTTCACCAAATCATCTGATGCTTTGATATCATCCGGAGATACATTATTTTCCTTGCAAAAGCCTTGATAGAACTTATTATTTGCATAATGTTGATTAAACGCAAATTTAACTGCTTTAAACTGCAGTTGCTCTGCCTCTTTCAAAGGGATGCGGAAAAGATCTTTTGGTTTATAAAGAGCCTCATCAGCAGGAGTCCAAGTATTTATTGGAGGGATATACTTGTCCACACATTTATTAAACTTATCAATATACTCATCAAATCCAATCATTTTATTTTGCTCCTATCATGCAGCATCATGTTATCAGAAGATATTGTATTTAAGCTTTTTATTATTTTTTAGTGTTTGAAAAATATATTATATTGGTCTGAAACAAATCCTAAATAATATTAACAGGGGGTTCCTTATTCAACTTTGGGCAAAAATATACCTCCCCTAAACGCTTAAATATAGCTTCCCTTATTAATGGCAATACTTTCTCATATTGATAGGGAGTAGTTATGCTCTCTTACACCAGTAAGGGGTAATCTATACTAAAAATTTATAGAGGTATGAAACTTGGACGATACACCTAAACCAAACGAAGAAGTGCCTGAGGCACCACCTGAAGAAGCTAAAGATGAAACAATAAAGGATTTGCAACCAGAATCCGAGACGCAGGCCGAAAAAATACCTAAACAAGTCAAAGAAAAAACAGAGTTGCCCCAAGCAAAGAAAGACTCGCAAGAGAAAGCAGGAAAAACTGAGACTGGAAAAGTCAAAAAGGAAGAAGACAAGAAAAAAGATGATTTTAGATACATTGTTAGGATTGCAAATACAGATATTGATGGTGAAAAAAAACTTGTTCGTGGATTGACTAGCATAAAAGGGGTAGGAATGCATATGAGTGCTCTTATCACTGATGAAACAGGTATTGATAGAGACATTAAGATCGGAAATCTAACAGATTCACAGATAGAAAAAATAAAAGAAGCCCTTGATGATATAGAAGAAAGCGCCCCCAAGTGGATGCTTAATCATCGTAAAGACTACGAAACTGGAGAGGATATACATTTGATAGGTTCAGACATTGATATGCGATTAAGGGATGAAATCAATATTATGAAAAAAATCAGAAGTTATAAAGGTATAAGACATGAGAGAGGATTACCTGCTAGGGGACAACGCACTAGGGCAAATAATCGTAGTGGATTAACTCTTGGCGTATCAAAAAGAAGAGAAGATAGGAAGAAGTGATTTTTATGGGTAAGCCAAAGTTTTCTAGGAAAAAATATGAGACTCCAAGTCACCCGTGGCAAGCAGATCGTATTAAAGCAGAGAATGAGTTATCAAGAAAATATGGCCTCAAGAATAAAAGAGAGATCTGGAAAGCTCAGACTGCTTTGAGGAGATATCGTGGACAAGCTAGAGAATTATTAGCAAAGATAGGTGGTGGCAATCCTCAGGTCAAAAAAGAAAGTGAACAACTACTGATGCGTCTTACTAGAATGAACGTCCTACCACTAAATTCTACGTTGGATGATGTATTGGCCTTGGAAACTGAACCAATCCTATCTCGTAGACTTCAGACTCTCACTTACCTTAAGGGTCTAGCAAGTACACCAACGCAGGCACGACAGCTTATCTCCCATGGCCATATCGCAATTGCAGACAGAAGAATAACTGTACCCAGTTATATGGTTACAAAGGATGAAGAAAGCAAGATAGGTTATGCCGTCAATTCTCCACTAAATGATTTGCTGCATCCTGCACGTCCCAGCGCCGAGTTTAAATCGATTCCAATAAAAAAAGAGGATAAACCTGAAGAGTCCAAGGATAAACCAACAGGAGGAAAACCAGCAAAAACAGATGACGCTAAAAAGGACATTGTAGGGGAAAAGCCTTCTGAAAAAGAAACTGCTCAGGAAAAAAAACCAGTCGAGAGTAAATCCAAGGGAAAACCGGCTGGGGCACCAGAAGGGAAACCACCTAAAACAGAGGAAAAAACTTCTGAGGATTTATCACAAAAGGGAAAACCGGCCGATTCTGAAAAACAAATTGAAAAACCTGAAGAATCCAAGGATAAACCAACAGAAGAAAAGAGTGAAGATAAAAATAAGTCAGACGATGTTAAGGAAGGAGGTAAATAAATATGGGAAGATGGGGAGTTGCACATATTTTTGCATCTTTTAACAATATAATTATAACAATCACAGATTTAACTGGTGCCGAGACGATTACTCAATGCTCTGGTGGCATGGTTGCAAAGTCCGCAAAGGATGAAGGGTCTCCGTATACTGCCATGAAAGTTGCACAAGTTGCTGCAGAAGCAGCTCTTGAAAAGGGAATAGACCATGTAAACGTTAGAATTAGAGGACAAGGGGGCAATAAGGCTGGAACACCAGGACGTGGTGCCCAGGCAGCTATCCGTGCTCTTGTGAGAAGAGGTCTAAGGATAGGTAAGATAGAAGATGTTACACCCATCCCACACGACGGTTGCAGAAAGAAAGGCGGTAGACGCGGTAGACGTATTTAGGTGACAAAACATGAAGGTTGACGTCACAGAATTGAAACCGAAAAAAGCTGTTTTAGAAATTGAGGATACTGAACCATACTTTGTCAATTCCATAAGGAGAATAATGCTTTCGGAATTGCCTAAACTTGCTGTAGATGATGTTATAATATATGATAATACAACTGCGCTTTTTGATGAGATTATCGCCCACCGTCTTAGTCTGGTTCCAATCCCAACTGATCTGGATCTTTTAGTACCTAGGGATGAGTGTGTCTGTAAAGGTAAAGGATGTCCAAATTGCACTGTTAGATATACATTAAGCAAGGAGGGAGAAGGCCCTGACAAAAAAGTAATTGTATGTTCTGGGGATCTTCAACCTGCTGAGAAAAGTTGGGCCATAACGGAAGATAAAATACCCATAGTAGAATTGTATAACGAGCAACGTCTAATTCTTGAAGTAGAAGCCGTTCTTGGATGTGGAAGAGACCATGCAAAATGGCAACCCGTTCAGGCTCCAGGATATAGATTTATTCCAACTATAGAGATTGACAAGAAGCGAATGGACGAAGCAAAAGAATTCATAAACGAACTTCCAGAAGGACTTGTTAAATTAAAGGGAGATAAACTAGAGATAAACGATATTAAAAACATGTCTGTACTTGAATCATACATTGATAAAACCAACGCAGATTTCATTACCATCAAGAGAGATTCAAGTAAGATAATATTCAGTTTTGAAACCGATGGATCATTGAAAACGGAAGATGCGCTTAAAAAATCTGCAAAAATCCTTGAGGAGAAATATGCAGAGTTTGGTAAATTGCTTAAGAAAATAAAGTAAAGCTCAGAAACTATATTTTACCGAAACATCTTTTATGCGTTTTCTATTTTTTATTTTGCGAATTTGGGCCTGTGGGGTAGCTTGGTATCCTTGTAGCTTCGGGGGTTACAGACTTGAGTTCAAATCTCAGCAGGCCCATCAGTAACAATTGATGCTGAAAGTGGTCTTTTATAAAAGGATAGATTTATTAATAAGTAGTCTTATACATAATACCAGTGAATAAAGTTACTGAGTTTAAATATATCATAAAAGAATTCCATGAATTTGATTTCCCAAAAATAATGCCTAGAGATCTAAACATTCCTGAAACCAGTAAAATAATCAGCATAATTGGATCAAGGAGAGCGGGAAAAACATTCTATTTCTACCAAATCATCCAAAATCTTCTAAAAAATGACATATCAAAAGAAAACATATTGTACATAAACTTTGAAGATGACCGGCTTTTACCATTAGAAGTTGATGAACTCAACGATTTAATAGAAGCATATTATGAATTATATCCTGATTCTAAAAAACAGAAAAAATATTTCTTTTTCGATGAAGTACAAAACATAAAAAATTGGGAGATATTTGTTAGAAGAATATGTGACAAAGAAAAAATAAAAATCTATATCACCGGCTCCAGCTCAAAACTATTAAGTAAAGAAATAGCAACCAGCTTGCGTGGGAGAACTCTCACTTTTCATTTACATCCACTCAGCTTCAACGAGTTTTTAAAATTTAAAAATGTCAAGATGGAGAAAAACTATGAATATTCCAGTCAAAGATACAAAATAAAAAATCTATTTGAAGAATATCTCAATTTTGGAGGATTCCCGGAAGTAGCATTATCTGAAAAATTAAAACAAGAAATACTGTCAGATTACTATGAAATGTTTATATATCGAGATCTTGTAGAACGATTTTCAATAAGAAATACAAGGCTATTAAAAATGCTAACAAAATATTTAATCACAAATATATCATCAATTTTTAGCATAAATTCGTATTATAACTCCACTAAAAAAGAAATGAAAGTAAGCAAAGAAACAATATTGGAATACATATCACATTTATCAGATATAAATCTAATTTACCTTGTTCCAATATTTAGCTACTCACTAAAAGTTCAACAAGTAAACCCAAGCAAAACATACTGTATAGACACAGGCCTTAGAAATGCTGTTGCATTAAAATTCTCAGAAGATGTTGGAAGACTTACAGAAAACATTGTTTACATAGAACTTAAAAGAAGGGGAAAAGAAATATTTTATTGGAAAAACAAACAAGAAATAGATTTTGTAATTAAAGAAAAAAACAATAAATTAACAGCTATAAACGTAAATTATACAGATAAAATAAATGAACGAGAGATTAAGGGACTGCGAGAATTTCAAAAGGAATACAAGTCAAAAATAAATGAACTACTCATATTATCAAAAAACTTGGAAGAGAAAAAAGAGGGAATAAACATTATACCAATTTGGAAATGGCTACTTACAACATCAAATAAAAAATAAAACCATCATAAATCACAAATGTTTTACCCTATTTTTCTCCTGTTAACTTGTGTGCCTCTCAGCAGGCCCACTTTTGTTAAAAATAATTAAGTATATCTTTGTTATATCAATATGTTAAGGAATGAAAGAAATCAAGCATATTAATAATTCTAGAGAAATTGCAATTAAGAAATTTTCTTCAAAGGTTAATAGTCTACTTAAGGACAATATAGTTGACATTTTAATTTATGGCAGTGTTGCCCGTGGCGAAGATAAATATGACTCAGATATTGATATAATAGTTGTTGTAAAACGAAATGCTTTTAAGAGCCAAATGAAACTTGCAGCAATTGCTTTTGATGTTTTATTAGAAACAGATGAATACATATCTGTTCAAACTATGAAATCAAAAGACCTTAACCGAGATACAATATTCTTACATAATGTCAGGAGAGAAGCAATACATGCCATATAAAGAATATCTCGATCAAGCAGAAGAGGAACTAAATGCTTCTTATCTTTTATTTGAAAAAGAATTTTTTCGCGAGGCAATATCGAGGGCATATTATAGTATGTTTCATGCAACTCAATCTCTTCCGATTCTAAAAGAAATATATCCAAAAAGTCATAAAGGGGTGATACAAAAATTTGGAGAAGAATTTGTTAAATCAGGCCTTTTAGAAAAGAAAATGGGATATATTTTATCACAGGCAGAGTCAATGAGATTAAAAGCAGATTATGACGTTGGGGTAAAAATAACTAAAGGAGAATGTGAAGAAATTTTAGATAACTGTGAGTTCTTCATTAATAAGATTAAAGATACGATTAACGAATTATAACAGATAAAACCAAAACCACATAGAATTGTAAATGTTTTACCTGGTTTTTCTCCTGTTACCCTGTGTGCCTCTCAGCAGGCCCATTTTTCATATTTATAGGATTTTTAAAGCGTTATTTAGAAAATCTTCTGCATATTTTATTGCCGTCTCTGCACTTTCTTGATGATAAGTTAGCCCATAATCGGCTTCATGCCTTAAACTCATGC
>JAUWOO010000058.1 GCA_030612095.1 Thermoplasmatota archaeon
GTGATCTGAGAGCTCTTCGAATGCATCTATTTCTCGTAACAGATGAGCCCAGCATCGTTGAACAATAAGATATTTCCAGTATGCTTTCCAACCATCAACAATAATGGGTTTATTCCAATCTTCACCGAGTATCTCATCGGGAACTTTTCCTCCTCGGGATTTCCGGATGACAACCAAAATGTCATTATTGTTAGTACGGAATATCCATAACCAGTACTTTTCCCCCTTGATTTTAATCCCTGTTTCATCAATATGAACCCATGCAGCATTCCGTATCCGTTCAATGTTTTTTTCATAACTGATCTTACAAGCATCACCTACCCGCAATAAGATATCATGAACTCCTTTTGTACTGATCTCAAAATTATTTTCAAAAAAGAGGAAATCCTGAATCCTCCGAAGAACTCCACGAAGATGAAACTTTAACATAGTGACATGGACAAGCAGAGAAATACCAAAGTTTCCCTTCTGTGGACAATCCGGATGTTTGGAAGTAAACAGAATCGCCTAAAATCCGCTATCCCAATCGGAGCAGAGCTCCGGGGCATTACGCAGATTTTCGAGACGGCGATTCTAACCTTCGATGACCTAAAGACCATCTTCGGTAATAAACCGGAGCAAAGCTCTGGGGTATTGAACCCATGTAGAAATAAACTCATTACCACAATCCATGCATTTCATCTTATGTTGATTGTACTGGTTGATTTCGATCTCTTGCGGACGAAGAAAATCCTCGATAATACATTTCTTCATCTCATCTAGATCTTGAACGTTTCGACTACCGCATCGTTCACATTCATCAGCGATGACATCGATAGTTTCATCAGGTTCAGGTTTCGGACGAGTGGCTCCTCTATGACCCTTTGGCGCCCCTCGCTTCCCTGCCTTACTAGATTTTTTCGTATCCTGCTTCTTTTTCTTTAGTAACTTCCTTGCTGATGGAGGTGTATGCGCATTCTCATAGTACGTAAGTCTTCTTTGAAGATCTTTGATTCGCTCTTTCAATAGCTGATTTTCCTCTTCAAGACCTTGAATTTTGCTTTTCAGTTTTTTTATAAAACGTATAATCTTCTTAGGCCAACTCAGCATCCCATCAAACCAACAACTGTAATAGAAAAACTAATTGATTGATTTTTCGGTTTTTAGAAAAAAAATCAATCAGCTAAACAAATACTTGAATTGAAATGTTGTCTTAGGGGAAAATGTAGTTATGCCCAATCGGTCTTGGTTTATTTTGACTTTGTTCAACAGTAAATTATCGTGCATTTTTAATCCATCAAAATACCATGCAGTTACTCCTCCAACTAGCGAGCAGTCTTCTTTGAGTGGGTTTTTTGTACCTATTTTCATACCATTACATTTTATATTGGCATCATTTTTTGCCGACCAAAGAATTGTCATTTGCCTTGGTTTTTTTGGATTTTTGGGGTTTTCGAAGCAAAACAACCAAAACCACCATATCCAATTGTTCCATCCAAATGAAAGGTTCTTCATATCGAATATTTTTTGAATAGTACTATCGCCACTCATAAAAATAATCACCTTCTAATCGATCTTGATATACATATTTGCCCTTCGATATCTCTGCTACTTTGTCTGTCACTGTAATCTTATCACGAAAGGGTAAACCAATTACCTGTACTGTACCACCTCTTTGTTCTTTCATTTTTTTCTAAACTATCAATTTTATAACCAGCCAAATCTACTTAGCTTTCATATCCAAATTCTTTAAAGGCAAAACCCCATTTTTTGTATACTTTTTCCCTCAATTCTTCATTAACTTCATATCTATGTATTTTTACATTTGCTTGAGATACTATGTATTCGCTAAAAGCTTTTTCTGATTCTTTGAACCCATCAAGATGTAATTCTGTATAAATTCTTTTTAACTCTTTTAGAGGGTGTTGAATAAAATCTTCGTATCTTACTTCCACAAGATTTCCTTCTGGAATACATTCCCTTTCTTTGAAATATTTCTCGAACATCTTGATATATAAATCCATCATTAATTTTTCTACATCCTCAATCTTTGGAGGTTTTTGTACGCAAAAAAGTGGCGCGATAATCATCAAAAATCTCATCATGGATTGATATATGTGGTACGGGTTTCTGTATATGTGAATGAATTTAGCATCTGGAAACATTTCAAGAAGTAACTTTATCCTAGCTGTATTTACAGGATTTTTTAATACAAGTCGTTTGCCATCTCTACAAAGGGTTACCTTCTTCAAAAGATAGAGATATACTTCTTTCCATTCCTCTATCACTTTTTTAGGCACATCCCCCATACACACAAATCTATTGTAGAATTCGCTATCTCTCGGCAAGCATGGTCCATGATAACAAGAATAAGGGGAAAAGGCAGCAACTGCATATTCGTCTTCCTGAGGTAAATCTACTTCCATAACTACGTCATCCATGGGCCTCTTTTTTGGAATGCTGGTGGCAACAACTGGCTTGAATAATTTTTTGCCAACCAAAAAAACGCCTGGGAGATAGGCTTGGAATGTTGAAAAATATCCCAGGTTTTTATCCAGAAATAAAACATTATGAAGATACGTGGTGCCGCTTCTCCAGTGCCCAAGAATGAAAATAGGATCATATTTTATTTCTGTGTTTCTGATTATTTTATCAAATTTTATTCGCTCTGCAATACGAAAAGGAGCCATAGTGCAGCTCAAAGTGGTCGAATAAAGCAGTCTTGGTATGTATCTACAGTCAACCATAAATCTAGCCTGTGCGAGGAGATAAAATATGTTTGTAAGATTATAGCCAGCAAGAGGCGTTTTGGTCAATACGAAAGTGTTCTCTTTCATTTTACCACACACTTACTATGAGAATATTTATACATACATATGAATTATCCTTGACATATATGAATATAAAGGTTGAACATAAAGAGTTGTCGTACCAGAGAACATCTAGATATGATAATACCAGGATATTCCAGAGAAACTTTTTAAAAAATCTCACGTCTTGTTCAATAGAAAAGGATTTAGATCGGCAATATCTAGAAAAACTAGGAAATGTCTCCCTGCAGCCTATTTTCATACTAGGTTTGCACAGATCAGGAACAAGCATTTTATACAAAACCTTAGGTTTAACCGGATGCTTCAACTTAGTAACAGCATACCATATAATCAAATATTCAGAGCTTCTATATAATCGCATAAACAGCAAAGAGGAGAAATCTAAAGAAGAATTGACAAATTTCTTTAAGACTCAGTCTCAAGCAGATCGAGGTATCGACCGGCTAGAAATAACCCCTAACTTCCCAGAGGAATACGGATTTATTTTGACGCATAGAAACTACCCCAAAAAATTGACATCCAGAAATCTACCAATATTTATAGAACTATGTAAAAAAATTCAGTTTATAACAGATCAAAACAAACCCATATTATTGAAGAATCCTCTTGATTTCCCGAATTTTATGTACATCAAAAAAGTTTTTCCAAATGCTAAATTCATATTCATACATAGAAATCCAATTTATGTAACAAACTCCTTCATCAGAGCAATGCAAATGTTATTCAAAAATAAGAACCCCTATACAACACTGCTATCACAAACTTATGAAAAAATCTTTGGTAACCCCCTCCTGCTTTATGCAAGCAGGATTTATTACTCACCAGACCTCCCCATAGGACTTACTCAGATAATTCACACATCTGTGAGGAACACAAGCTACTTCTTAAAAAACATTAACTCACTTCCAAAACAAGACTATGTTAATATAAGATATGAAGACCTCTGTAAAGAACCGGAAACCAACATATCAAAAATCATGGGCTTTCTAAAGCTTAAGACAAAATCTGAGGTGGATTACAATAATCTAATAAAACCAAGAAAACTGGAGTTAAATAAAGAAGTAGAAAGAATGCAAGATTATATTTACAAAAAGATGAAACCATATTTTTCTTACTGCGGATATACATCCAACGACTCACAAGTAACAATTTAATAGCAAATTTACACGCAATTTATATAATCCTGTAAGACATTTTGCAAAAAACATGAGAGAAAAAACAAGGGGTTACATACAACTGATGCGACCTTATGCAGCCTATCTCGTACCAAGTATGGTAATACTTGGAGCAATTTGCAACAATGAATTCGACCCTTTTCGTCTGCTATTATTATTCATAATCGGCATATTTATACATATTGTTTTAATGGTTCAAAATGACTACTTTGACATCGAAATCGACAAACAATCAAAATATGTGTCAAAAAGACCCCTTGTAACCGGAGTTATCTCAGCGAAAAATGCACTTGTCCTTTGGATATTCTTTTTTTTGCTATCAATAGGCCTTACAATTATATTCTTCCCAACAATTTTATCACTTGCTTCTCTTCTGTTTATACTCTTGCTTACTACCTTATATAATAGGTATAGCAAGAATATACCTGGGATGGAATATGTGTTAGGTGCTGCTGCCTTTGCCTGCGGCATGTTTGGAGCACTCACAGTTTCAGATGCCGTAGCACCTCTTGTTATTGTCATTTCATTTCTTGCTTTAATCAAATATGTATTCAATGTTGGCATTTCAGCAAATATAAAGGATCTCAAGTACGATAGGCAATTTGGTCTAAAAACAACTCCAATGTTATTTGGAGTAAAGATGGATGAGAATGACTTTTACATTCCAAAAAAATTCATTCTTTACGCCTTTTGCATTAAACTAGCATACATAAGCATTGCACTAATTCCATTCATGCTAGGGGACGTTTCCTTTTTTGTATACGGCATTCCTATCCCTGGTATCCTATTCGCTTTATGTTCCATAGGCATTCTATACACCATCTATATGATTCTCTCGACTTCTGTATCGCAGAGGGATAAAATGATTTCTTATGCTGGTGCGCACGAGCTTCTTTCATATTTTCTTATGCCTATACTTTTAATGGCATTTTTGATAGAGAATCTCAATATGTTTGTTTTCCTGCTATTCATCTTTGGTCCACCTATTTGGACAGTATTTTCTTTGAAAGTTTTTTTTGAAAAAGAAAAACCAAATGAATAAAGCTTGCTATTTATGAAGTTCCTGTTTGTAAATGGAGACATTCAAGTAAGTCTCTGAAAGGAGTTGAGAAATCATCATAAAAGCCATGCCAGTGATTCAACTAGAAAATGCTACCTAATGAAGCATATATGTATTTCCTTTCCATTCGATTTCTCTTTTGAAAAGAGAGAAAAACAGGTTATAGGCTATCAGAAAAGGTGCAAAAGGGCTTATTCCCACGAAGGCAAACAGTGAGCCAAATTTTTCTTTTGGATAAACCATCACATCTCTAAAAGTAACAAATTGTTGCCATCCCTTAATCATGTCTAGAAAAATTGGAGATATCAGCAATAACCCAGGTATCACGAATCCAGTTATCAAAAGAATAATTCCCAGAATATTTAGAAGCTTGAAGCCCACTGCACCAAAGAAAGACATCCTCCATAATGAAGGGTAGTACCATTTCATCCAGACATTCTGTCTTGTACCCCAACCTATGATCTCATTAAGATTTCTATCTTCATAGCATTCGACAATACACTGAGGCACAAATTTTATTTTATATCCCTTCTCTTTCACAACCCTAGTCAAAACCAGGTCATCAGAAAGGCTTTTTTTCCATTTATTTTCTATGTCCAGTTTATCAAATAACTCTTTTCTTATAGCCGTTGACCCACCCCACGCAAAATTGAGTTTATCAAGGAATAACGGGGAAGCAGTACATGCATTCCAGCTAGATAATAACAGAGACCATAAGTTATGCGAAAAGTACCATCTGTATCCCGTGGTACTACCAATTTTCTTTTCATTCAGAGGAGCCACCAGAAATCGAATCCAATCCTCGTGCGGTCTAACGTCTGAATCGGCAAAAACATAAACATCCACATTGCCCGCTACTCCTATACCCTTGATTAAGGCAGATATTTTACCACTGCACCCCTTTAGTTTATCAGAGACCACTAATTGTAACTTAGGGTTTTTACCAACAACCCTCTTGATCGTCTTATACGAAGGATCTCTGGTGGAATCAATTATAAAAACTACTTTGTAATCACCATAATTTTGATTGCATATGGCTTCGATGTTCCCTCTGAATCTCCGATCCATTCCTTTGCATGGTACTATAACAGAAACCTTGGGAGAATAAGAGCCTGAAGATATTTTTTTGTATTTCTGTCTAAGCCGTATCCATGAAACAATGGATAAGATGCCTCCCCCAAAAGAGAGTATTCCTAGTATCCAAAAAATAGTGACAATTGATATCATGTTTTTCTCCAAATTAAACAGTTTATTCTATTATGTTGGCTGGTCCGTCATCGGGTTTATGCTCCTTACAATATTTCTCCCAGGCAAACCTAAAATCAAAGCTAATAGTGGATAAAAATATCCTGTGCAAGTTGTAGCTTTAGGCATAATCTGAGATGAGGCTTTCATTTTATCATATTTTTACTATGAAGATAGTTATGCATATCTATGAAATATTTCTTACATATATATTAAGGAGGGACTATAAAGATTTTTTCATATCCGAAAAAATTCGGGACAGACAAAATCAAGATATTTCAGAGGGGGTTTTTTAAAGTCTCTAAAATTAATAGTTATTCCAAAATCCAGATGGATATGTATGAAACTTCCCGCTCAGATAAAAACGTTACTTTTCCCGTTTGTTGTAATAATATAGATTATTGCAAACGTTAAGCTGATCCAGATTGTTAGTACAAGGATACTCAAAGGTATAATGATCTCAAATGTCAACATGTCGTACATTACTGAAAATTATACGGAGAAATCGAAGGGATTTAAACCCTCAAAGTTACATTAAAGAAAGACACCATAAGGCGGATAGATGAAATGGAAAACGCTGAAGAGTTTCCGGCAAATCCCTCTCGGCTGTGTGGTTGGTGTAGGTTTAAACCCATATGCAAGCGAGGCGGCATCCATGTAAAACTGATAAAAATCTATATGGAAGGTAAATTCAATGAATGTTTAACATGATAGTTGCCCTAAATCATCTTAATTTTCTGCACCGCTTCTATACAACTAGCAGATGCAATAATATTGCAATAACCCCTAAGATAAATAGAGTCGTAGGAAAATAGCTAATAGCAACATTAGTCGATACCTCTTCACCATATCTATCATAATTAATATGGGCAGATTTGACTAATCGCTTTTCAAGATAATAATCTACATACATGGGAAATATGGATATTACAAGCACCCAAGGTTCAGAAAATGAAAGATATAAAGCAATACTGATGGGAAGTGCCCAAAAAACTAAACTCTTAATTGTTCCTCTAAAGTACTGGAACATAAAGAATGCCCCCATAAAAAAAAGAGCGATTTGAACGTAGCTAAACCCAGCCATTACAGGAGATGAGATTATCATAACCATTGGTTGTGCTGAAAAGCAGTAGAGGGCGAAAGTTGCAAGTACTCCACAGCTAAAAAACAAGAGGGGAACTTCAACAGGAACCTTTCTAAAAGAAAGATATGTAGCGGGGTAGTCCCATGCTCTTTTAGATATCCCGCGGTACTCTATAAAAAAATCAATAACCATTGCAATCAATCCAGCCAACAAGGATACTCTCAAATACAATGGTTCACGAGACATAATAATCAATGCGACTAGTGCCACAAAACCAGCAACTATTGTAAGAAGTCTTATACGATTCCTTAGAACGGTTTCTATACGTTGTGAGATATCCATGTTAAAAATCTTGTTTTTAATATCCTTAATGTGGGTTTTTGTTTGCTTTATTTTGTTGTTGGCCGAAATCTTCGCTTTTTTATAATGTTTATCCAATTGTTGACGCATCAAATCACCTTATAAATTACCTTTATCTACTCTCTTATACAAACAACCTTTATCTCTATGGAATGTATTTTTGAACTAAATTCAGTCGCTTATTCGACAGGGAAGATTGAATCAACCCTTGCCCATAAATTAGTCTTTCCTCTTTTTAATGTGGATTTTTTTATATTTGTAACATTCCTGTTCTTTTTTTAATGTATCAATTGTTTGTCTATATATGTGTTTACTCAGTGCCTGTATTCTATTAAGCCGTCTTTTTAGTAATAAATCATATTCACAAAGAAATTTTCCATCTTTGAGAATGGTAATTCTTAAAAGATATTGATTAACATCAATATCCATTTCTTCTTTTTCCTTTAGATAATTCCATATCTGATTAAACTTTTTGTTAATATCTTTAAACGCAATTGGAGCATGAAAATGAAATTTATTTTTATTTTTTCTATCTTGAGAAGATTTGGTATTTGTTATCTTTCTTAATCTATTTGACAGTTCATATCTTAATTGCTTTAGCTCTTCAGATGGTTCAGTATCCAAATAAATGGCTTTGTTCGTAGCATTGTCAAAAAAATTAAATTTTTTAACTTTAAATGGAACCAAAGTATATTTCTCTGCAATATTTATTACTTCAGAAACCATCTTTTTTTCATAACTCGTTGTAAATGGGCCAAATAGTATAATATGGGGAGCTGCTTTTTTTCTGGTTATTCCTTTTATTCTAAATTTTCTCGCTACTTCATAAATTAATCTTTCAGCGTACTTATTTGCATATCCGTGAAATCTAAATTCTATCATGTAATGTACCATTTAACCCCCATTTGTACAAAGAACCTGCTTTAACTGGTCAAAAGAATCCGCATCATAAAGCACAAAATAAAGACAACAGTCAGAGTACCTAAAAAAAAGGTTGTATCCCATGTTTGCTCTTCTGAAACTACTTTTGTTTCCTCCACCCTATCACCAAAATATGAATGAGAAACAAATATATATGTTTTATTGTGTGCATATGTATGAAAAAAAATAGTCATAATTAAATAGTAGAGTTTTGCTTTCTGTCTCTAAATCAAGGAGGAATAGTTATATGATTATTCAAAAGTCGTCATTACAGAAGGGTTTACCAAAAAGGACTAATTCACTCTGCCCAGAATGTAAAAAAATTATTCCTGCTACCATCTACGAAAAAGACGGGAAAGTTATGATGAAAAAAACATGCGAAAAGCATGGCGATTTTGAAGACGTCTACTGGTCAGATATCGATATGTACTTAAAGGCGGAACAATGGGCACATGATGGAAAAGGGGTAGATAATCCGAAAATAACTGATGCAACAGTTTGCCCATATGAGTGTGGCCTGTGTAATCTTCATCTTTCCCATACTTGTCTAGCATTAGTTGATCTTACAAATAGATGTAATCTCCAGTGTCCGATTTGTTTTGCAAATGCAAATGCTGCTGGATATGTCTATGAACCTTCGCTTGATGAAATTGTGCGAATGATGGAGAATTTACGTGCTGAACGACCTGTTCCTTGTAAGGCCATTCAATTTGCTGGTGGGGAACCAACAATTTATCCTCAATTTTTTGAAGCGATAGAAAAAGCACGAGAACTAGGTTTCGCTCAGATACAGGTTGCTACCAATGGGTTGAAAATGGTTGATTTTGATTTCTGCCAGAAAATGAAAGATGTCGGAATGAACACGATTTATCTTCAATTTGATGGATTGCGGGAGGAGGATTATATCACTACTCGCGGGAGAAAACTTCTTGATCTAAAACTAAAGGTAATTGAAAACAGTAAAAAGGTAAAACAAAAACCATTGTCCACTATACTGGTTCCAACGATTGTGAAGACGATTAATGATGACCAGGTGGGAGAAATTGTCAAATTTGCTGTTAAACATGTTGAGGTTATCCGAGGGGTAAACTTTCAACCAGTTGCGTTTACAGGAAGAATCGATAAAAAGCAGTTGGAACAACAGAGGTATACAATTCCGGATTTAGTCACTGATCTGGAGAAACAAACAGATTTCTTAAAAAAGGATGATTTTTATCCTGTTCCGGTCGTAGCACCAATCTCTGATCTTATCTCTATTTTATCAGATAGGGAGGAAATAACATTTACCGCTCATCCACATTGTGGTTATGCTACTTTTGTCTTTATAGATGAAAATGACGGCACGGTTACTCCAATTCCACGATTTGTTGATGTAGAAGGGCTTTTCCGGAAGATGGAGGAACTTGCTGTTAAAGCTAAAAAGTATCAATTCTTCATAAAAATGGTTAGGAAGCTTAAGAAAAAAGGAGATTTGCAGAAGACGTTTGATAAATATTTTGGAGAGTTTATTAACGAAAATAAAATGCCAGCTGGTGTGGATATTGTAGAGGTTCTTTCTAATGTAGCCTTTGAGAAAGATAAAAAATCCGTTGGAAAATTTACTTGGAAAACACTGATGATTGGTGCCATGCATTTCCAGGATGCATATAATTATGATATTGAGCGAG
>JAUWOO010000009.1 GCA_030612095.1 Thermoplasmatota archaeon
CAACACTTGATGACGTATTTCTCCATTTTACAGGTAGAACAATGCGCGACCAAGAGGCAGCAAATACTACTAGAAGTGTACCCCCTAGATTCCATGGTAGGATGAGATAGTTATGAAATCTGTAGAATTCCAAGCAATCTACATTATGTGGCTACGACAGATGAAACGTTTTGTCCGGTCCAAAAGCAGGCTTGTTTCTTCAATAGTGCAGCCATTGTTTTTTCTTTTTATTCTTGGATCAGGTTTTAGGGTAGCCACATTTGTTGGAGTGGATGATTATTTATCTTTTCTTGCTCCAGGAATCATTGCAATGGCAATCTTATTTTCTTCCATGTTTACTGGTATTTCAGTATTATGGGATAAACAGTTTGGATTCTTGCAAGAAGTTTTAGTAGCGCCAGTTAGCCGTTTTTCAATAATAATTGGACGTACACTTGGTGGTGCCACAGTGGCATTAATCCAGGGATTTATAATTCTACTAATTGCTTTAGGCCTTGGTGTGAAGATATCTGGAGTTTTTGGTTTGTTGTTAACTTTTGTTTTCATGATCCTCATAGCGTTCACAGCAGTTGGATTTGGTCTCGTACTTGCTTCTAAAATGGAAGATTTTCAAGGTTTTCAACTCATAATGAATCTGCTTATAATGCCTCTTTTATTTCTATCATCAGCGTTTTTCCCGGTTACTGCTGATCCCAGGCAACTGATTCCAATGGATAAAATATGCTTTTTTAACCCATTGTTTTATATGGTTGATGGTCTACGCGGCAGTCTAATAATAGGTACAGCTACCGTAAATCCCCCTCTGTTGGATCTTTTAGTTGTTTTGGCGGTATGTATCATTATGATGGGGCTTGGTAGCTATTTCTTCAGTAAGAGTGAAGTTTGATACACTTTTAATTCATATGGAGAAAAAAGTTAAATAAACAAGGTATTTTGCACAAAATTGAAATAAAAATAGCAGCAACTAACACCTATTCACTTTGTTTTCTCCTCTACACAGCTTTTGTACGTTTTAAGCATATTTCTTAGAGAACATGCCACTGTTACTGGCCCAACACCACCGGGCACAGGTGTAATTTTCCCAGCTTTTTCCTTCACAGAATCAAAATCTACATCTCCGCATATGCCATCCTCTGTATTTACTATTCCAACGTCTATTACAAAAGCGTTTTTCTTTACATAATCACTTGTTATTATCTTTGGTATCCCTGTAGCTGTTACAAGAACATCTGCTCTAGAAGTGTATTGTTTTGCATCCTTGGTGAAAACATGACAAACGGAAACCGTGGCATTCCTATTAAGAAATAGAGCAGAAAGTGGCTTTCCCACGACATTGCTATGGTTAACAACGACTACATCCTTTCCCTCAAGATCCATGTTTTCGTGTTCCAAAATAGTAAGCACCGATAGCGGGGTACATGGCACAATATGTTCATCACCGATTAGAGTTCTACCCATATTATGTGGAGTAAATCCCTCCACGTCCTTTTTGGGATCTATTGCATTCATCAATTTATCTGAGGAAATATGACCTGGTATGGGAAACTGTATCAGAATTCCATGAACGCTTTTGTCTTCATTTAATTCAGATATGGAACGTAAAATTTCATTTTCAGAAACATCCTGTGGAAACTCTAAATGATTTGACACTATCCCTGCCTTTTTACAGGCATTATCCCTTAGTCTCAAGTAAAGCGCTGATGTTTGATCCTCACCAATTTTAATTGTGGTTATACTCGGCGTAGTTTTGTATCTTAATTTTAATTGCTTTACTTCCTCAGCAGTTTTTTTGTGTAGTTTACCTGCTATTTCCCTTCCATCAATAATTTTTGCAGTCATTTTTAATTCAAAAAGTAAAATTTAGGCGGGGTTATAAATCCTCTGGTTTTCTGCCTATCGCATAGAATTGTGGGAAGAAATTGAGTTGTACACCCTCATCAAGTGATTTTAGATATTCATATTCCCATTTGTCGATTTCTTCGTCGGAAAGTCCTGCACCTTTCAGTGCTTTTACATAGAAATCCCTTGCGTGTAGGTAATATGATTTATCCTCTTCACAACTCCATATGCGATTGTTTCCTATGCCTACTTTAGTTTCAAGTCCTGCCCTTACAAATAGCAAACGAAGTTTTCTACCGATGTGTGGATCCCCGCCCCGCTCTTTGATCGCTTTACCAGCAAATACTGCATCAATCTTTGGGTTTTCAGGATAGTGTAATTTGCCACCGTAATCAGGCTCAAGAGATGCAAGTACTCTACCACCGGGTTTTGTAACACGCGTCATTTCATTGATTACCTTCTGTGGATTGTCCACCCACATAAAAAAAAGATTGCAGGTGATAATATCAAAAGTGTTATCTCTAAACGGAATGGTTTCCGCACTACTAACGTACAGCTCCACGTTTTTATAGTCTTTGAGAATGTTTTTTGCTACCTCTATCATATCGCTCGACCCATCTATTCCAATCACTTTACCCTTCGTAAGGTGAGCAATATCCTTTGTAACGGTTCCCGATCCGCAGCCCACATCTAAAATATTTTCTGCACCCTTAAGTCCTACCTCTAAATATAGAGGGATCCTTTCTTCTGCCGTTTCTAATGCCTGCAGTTCCAATTTTTTAATGAAATCTTTAAAATCCTCTTTTGATCTTCTATGAAATTCAATATTCTTCTTTTTCTTCATTTTAATAACAAAAACAGACATTACTCTGTTTAGTATAAATTTTTCTTAAAATCAACCTCTACTTTTTTAAATAGATGACTTTTATTCAGTACCCGTATGAAAGAAGTTGTCCTTCAGGTTGCATTAGACCTACTAAATGAACATAGAGCACTTTCTATAGCCCAGGATTCAGTAAAGGCCGATAAAGACTGTTGGCTGGAAGCAGGAACCCCCCTCATTAAAAGTGAGGGCATGGATATAATAAGAAAGCTCAAGCAAACATTTCCAGATAACACAATCGTTGCTGATATGAAAATCATGGATACTGGTGCACTTGAGGTCGAGATGGCAACTAAAGCTGGAGCAGATGTCGTATGTGTGCTCGCTGCATCTGACGATAGCACAATAAAAGATGCGTTGAAATCTGCAAGGAAATACGGCTCAAAAATCATGGTTGATCTAATCGGCGTTAAGGACAAGGCAACTCGTGCAAAAGAACTAGAAAAACTAGGTGCCGATTACCTATGTATACATGTTGGCATAGATGAACAAATGATTGGAAAAAAACCTATTGCGGTTCTTACATCTATTGTTAAAAAAACCGAAATACCAGTCGCCGTTGCTGGCGGACTAAACAGCGAAACTGTTGCAGAGATTGTCAAGGCGGGTGCAAGTATAATCATTGTAGGTGGTGCTATTACCAAGGCTAAAGATGCAATCAAGGCAACAAAACAAATAAAAAAAGCAATAATCGAAAAAAAACCTATTGAGTCTACTCTTTTTAAGAAATATGATAAAGCTCACCTGAAAGAAGCGTTTTCAATGGTTTCTACACCAAATGTCTCTGATGCGATGCATAAACAGGGTGCAATGCAAGGCATTAGACCTGTTGCTCTTGGCTTCCACATGGTGGGCAGGGCACTCACTGTTCGTACGATTGATGGAGATTGGGCAAAACCTATAGAAGCAATAGATGAAGCAAATAAGGGCGAGGTCATAGTAGTGGACGTAAATGGCGGAAAAACAGCAATCTGGGGAGAACTCGCAACGTGGAGTGCGAAGCTTAAGGGACTTGCTGGTGTGGTGATTGATGGAACAGTTAGGGATCTTGACGATGTCGTAAAAATGGATTTCCCAATTTTTTGTAGGCATATTGCCCCAAACGCCGGTGAACCAAAAGGTTTTGGAGAAATCGGTGCTGAAATAAAATGTGGTGGTCAAACCGTAAGAACTAATGATTGGATTATTGGTGATGATTCAGGAGTCGTTGTGGTACCGCAGGAAATATCCCAGGAAATTGCCAACCGTTCATTAGGCGTTAAAGAGACTGAGAACCGTATCAGGGAAGAAATAAAAAGTGGCGGTTCACTTGGAAGTGTCCTTAAATTAAAGAAATGGGAGAAGAAAGTGGGATGAGTACAGTTATATTTTTTACGGATTTAGAAAAATTTCATGATGCGTTAGCCCATTTTAATATCGAGAGTTTTGCCGGAAAAAAAGTTCCCGTCAAACTTCACATGGGCGAACTCAAAAACAAGTATTTTCCCAAACCTGAATTTGTAAAACACGTGATTGACGAGTTGAAAATAGCACATGCAGAACCATATCTCTTTGATACAACTGTTGCTTATACTGGACTGAGGCATTCTAAAACTGGCTATCACAAACTAGCTAAAATGCATGGTTTTACCGCAGAAAAAGTCGGTTGTGATGTAGTGATAGATGATAAAGGCGTTCCAATTACTGCTGAAAACAGAGAGTATGAGGTCGCTGAGCATCTCGTCGAGTCGACCCATATCTTTGCTTTGTCTCATGTAAAGGGCCATGTTGCAACAGGAATGGGTGGAGCCATTAAGAATTTTGGTATGGGTGGTGTAACAAAAGAAACGAAAATACGGATGCATCACGGCAGCAGACCCATTTATCAAAAAGACGCTTGCACATATTGTGGCGCCTGTGCCGAAGTATGCCCGTTTAATGCTTTAAAAGTAAAGGAGAATAGTTGGAAACAAAATATGAAATCTTGTTTTGGATGTGGAGTATGCGTTGATACATGCAAGAGTGGTGCCTTAGCATATAAGGACGCTGATTTTCAATATGTCCTTGCGTGTGCAGCAAAGGCATGTGTTCAACATAAAAATGTGATCTACCTAAATGAAATAAAACGGATTGCAAGAAGCTGCGATTGTGACCCATTTGCAGGACCAATTATATGTCCAGATATTGGTTATCTTGTATCTGATGATCCCGTGGCAATAGACAAGGCATCTTTAGATCTTGTCAATGATGTTAAAAAGGATGTTTTTGAAAAAGAAAATAACATTAGTCCATTAAAACAAATAAAATATGGTGAGGAGATAGGACTAGGATATCTCTCATACCAACTTATTGAAATTTAGAAGATGGTTTTTTGCCTATTTCTTTACAACCTGTGGTTTATAGATCATGGCAAGAGTTGCTGCTATGAAACACATAACGGCTGCTGGGATGAATGCATACATAAAGCTCATACCAGCATCTTGTACCGCACCAGCAAGTATTGGTCCAACAACACCACCTATACCATATGAAGTAAATACAAAACCGTAGTTTACGCCTACATTCTCAGAACCAAATGAATCTGCAGTTGCTGCTGGGAATAATGCGAAATTTCCTCCAAAGTTAAATCCAATAAGTGCGGCTGCTACGTAGAACATATACGGGCTTCCAGCAGTATAAAAGAACAATGCCATCATTATTCCCTGGAAGGCAAACATTGCAATAAGTGCTTTTCTCCTTCCAATTTTATCAGAGACCTGCCCCCATATAATTCTACCAAGTCCATTGAAAATTGGTAAACATATTGCTGCACCAATCACTGCAAAATCTATGGCATCTTGCATAGAGAAACCATATGCTTGAAATCCATCTGTTGCACTCTTTGCAAAATTTTGAATATTACCTATAACCATTAGACCTGCCAGAGCGCCAAATATAAACATCACCCATAACAGATAAAACTGTTTTGTTTTTAGCATCTCTTTTGGAAGCAAATCAGAAAGGATTTTTTTCTTTTCTGATGATTTTACCTCTGGTGGATTCCATCCAGCAGGTTTCCAATCAGCTGGAGGATTTTTCATTACAAGAGCCCCAAGAGCAACAAGAATCAAAAATGCAATACCATACAATCTAAAGCAGCCATCAACATTAGCGATAGTATAAGCAAAAGTACCAGTCTGTTGTGTAATCACTCCACTGAACCCAAGTATACTAGGCGGATTTGCCATGAGAATCCATATAAATGCACCGAATCCAAATCCAGCAACAGCTAATCCACTCAGAAGTCCTTTTTTATCTGGGAACCACTTTACTCCAACAGCAATTGGAACAACATAAGCTAGACCAATACCTGCGCCGGCGATTATGCCTATGCTAATCAATTTTAAAGCAAAATTGTCGCCAACAAAACTTCCCACGATATATCCAAAACCAAGAAGAGCGCCACCTGCTAATGTAACCTTTTGCGGCCCAATTTTTTTCTGAAGTCTCCCCCCAATAATTGTAAATAATGCAAATGTTGCAAGTCCTGCTGCAAATATTGCCTGTGTCTGTGTCTTATTAAATGCAAATTCACTAATAGCCGTCTCTGTTCCCTGTAATGGTGTTGTAAAGGCAGACCAAGCATAAATCGCACCAAGAGCAAGCTGTATCATAATAGCCCCAACAACTATTATCCATCTACTCATAACCTTAGATTCCTGATTTTTCAAACTTTTATCAACCATGGTTAACTCTCTAGATTCCGCTGAATAAAACACTTATTTAAATATCTATCGAGAAAATCGAAAGCCTAGTTCGACAGCATAACAACAAATCCCGTAAGAATCATGGCCAATACTATCAACAGTGCCAAAATTTTAACAGCCCATTTCTTAAAAGTTTTCTTGTTAAGTTTCATTTTATCATATCTCCCGATACCTCTATATAAAAATCATCAAATTGTAAAACACCTTTATCCTTTTTCCCTTTGACTTTTGTCTCTTTTTTAACTTGAATATAACCATTCTTTATTAAAGGTTCATCTGGAGTTTCTTTATCGACAATCGGTATCTCTAACCATCTGACATCCCCATGCCCTTCAATAGTTTTTATTAGTTCGTCTTGATGTTCCCCAATCCATTTGGTAAGTTTCCCACTTTCTTTTTTGAACAGTGGCCCTATTTTAGAATGAACAGGTTTAACCGAAGTAATTTTTTCTTCGACATCTGGCTTTCCAACAATAAATTCGTGATCATCAGGATAGTTTAATGTTGATTTAATTATTGATTCACTGGGTTTTATCTTGGAAATAATGCTTTTTGTAGAATAGGTTGTAGAGGACTGCATAGAAGCATTTAATGCCATACCATGAGCGCTTTTCCATGAGCGCACCCAAGAAATGTAGTTTTTAACATATTCCCCTGCTTTTTCGGCCTCGTTATCGATGAGTATCATTTCAGGCCATGGTGAAACATGTACACTCGTACAACCCTCAAATTTTTTATAACACTGGTGATATATCTCTTCTGTAATATGTGGGAAAAATGGTGCAAATAATTTTAGAATACCCAAGCCCAGTGTGTATATCGTGTAGCTAATACTTTCAACGTTTTCGTTTTTGTATGTGGATGATTTTGCCATTTCGATGTAATGATCTGCAAGTTCATGCCACAGAAAGTATTCAATTTCTTTCATTGCCTGGGAGTAATCAAATACATCCATTAGTTCCGTACATTTCTTTACTAGCTTGCTATATTTTGTTAGTATCCATCTGTCAATATCGGTTAGCTCTGGTTTTTCTGGTTTAGCATCATTTTTGATTATGTTTGAAATGAATTTCTCAACATTCCATAGTTTACGAAGAAGCCTTGTTCCTCTTACAACATCCTTGTTTCTAAACGCGTTGTCTTCACCTAAAGCACAGCTTGCCGCATAGCATCGGAATGCATCAGTGCCGTATTCATCTATCAGTTTTAGCGGGTCAATTACATTTCCAAGACTGGCATGCATGGGTGTCCCATCTTCAGATAATATGAATCCCCCCATCATGATGTTTTCAAAGGGCTTCTCATCTGTCAAAAGATTGCACCTTAGAATTGTATAAAATGCCCATGTTCTAATTATATCATGTGCCTGTGGCCTAAGAGACATTGGATACAGTTTTTTGAATTTCTCATCATCCCTATGCCAAAATGTGTTGTAGAGAGGCGATATTGATGAGTCCATCCATGTGTCAAAGACATCTTCGCAACCTTTGAGGTTTCCTCCGCATTTTGGACATGTTCCTACTGGTGGTTTATCAATTGTAGGATCAATATAACAATCCTTGGATCTAGCAAGTACAACATGCTTGCATTTTTCACATTCCCAGAGTGGTATTGGCGTTGCAAAATATCTTTGACGGCTGATAACCCAGTCCCATTCTAGAGATTCCACCCAGTCTATAAGTCTTATTTTCATGAACTCTGGGCACCATTTCATCTCATCACTGGAATTTAATACCATTTTTTTGAATGGTACAGTCTTTAAGAACCATTGTTCTGCATTAATGAATTCGACAGGTGTTTTGCAGCGCCAACATACACCTACACTCTGTTCCAGTGGACTTTGTGCAATAAGCAGGTCGTTTTTTTGTAAATCCTCAATTACATCCCTGCGTGCATCTTCAATTTTCATCCCCTTGTATTTACCGCAGATATCAGTCATACATCCTTCTTCATCAATACTCATTTCAATGGGCAGTTTATACTTAAAAACCCAGTTTAAATCCTCTTTGTCACCAACAGTACATATCATAACAAGACCAGATCCAAACTCAGGATCTACAACATCATCCTCAACAATCTTTACCTCTTTGTTGAATAAGGGCACCTTTAACATTTGATCTGCAAGCCAGGGTGCACGTTCATCCTTTGGATGGACTGCAACAATCTGACATGATGGAAGCATCTCTGGCCGTGTAGTTGCAATCTCAACGTACATTCCCTCATCATCTTTTCCAATTCCATGATAATTCAAAAGCTGCTCAGATTGTTCTTTTACAAAATAGAATTTTATTGTGTTAAGTTTCGTTGTTCTATCAGCATATGTCACCTCTGCATCTGCCATGGCAGTCATGCAACGTGGGCACCAGTTCACTGGAAATTTACCCTTGTAAATGTGACCTTTATCATATAGCTCGATGAAGGATATCTGGGTGAGTCTTCGATAGTACTCTGCATTAGTCTGATAATATATCGATGGATCCATACTTTCCCCCAGTATGATAAACTGGTCAGTCATGGTTTTGATATTTTTCTCAGCAAATTCAGAACAAAGCTTTGTGAATTCATGCCTATCTATATCTTTACGAGTTATATTCAGCCGTCTTTCGACACGTTCCTCAATCGGTATTCCATTCACATCGAAACATAACGGGAAAAACACATTGAAACCACACATACGTTTGTATCTTGCAGCAAAATCTATGTGAGTGTAATGAACCGCATGTCCTGCATGGAGTGGGCCAGACGCATAACGCGGTGGGACATCTATACTATACGGCTTTTTATCGCTATCAAAATCAAAGTGATGGATTTTCATTTCCTGCCATTTTTTCTGCCATTTTTTCTCAATGGATTTCTGATCATATGGTGTTGACATTCTATTTTCTCCACTAGATATATATGTGAACTAGTAGAGGTCAAAGAATTTTTACTTATAAAAGCTACTCACCACAGAACCTTTTCTATGTTTGTTCGCGGGCCCAAGCTCCATTTTGATTATTTGTGTCTTTTATATCTCCACTGTCACTACATCTATGATAATGCCACTTGCAATTATCAAGATACATAAAACCTTTATGCATATGTTTTGCTTTGTGTAATTATTTTTCTCCCTTAAATCTACAAGTTCATTGCTGTTTTTTCTTTTTTTCTTTTTTGAACTTAAGCATTCTCTCATGCATCTCCCTTACTCTCTTTTCTACATGATTTTGATAAATATTTGCCATTTTACCTCCCCAGACCTGATTTAAAAACAGTACTTTTTATTAATATTTTGTTCGCAGGTGAATATGCAGGTAGATCCCGTAAAATCTACAACTGTGTAACATCCATTTCCTTAAAATATCAGTCTTTACTTGATGCGATGGGCTTAGGTTCTTCCAGTGCCATCTTTCTAAATTCTTTCACTTCATCAACAGATGGTAAAACAGGTTTGATATGTCTCCCCTTCATCTTTCTATTATATTCCTCTATACTAATTTCCTCTAGCATTTTCCTACCTTTTTCCCTAAGTTGATCCATAGAACCATTCACAGTGTCAACTGTATTCCGTAGTACTATGAAAAGAGGCAACATAAGCTGACGGAATAGTAGTGGAAACCCCTCAAATCTGATATCCATACTTTTATCAACCCTAACTCTCCATCCAGGCTCTGCCCCTAACTCCGATATGGCAACACCCATTCCAACGCTGAGTTCGTCTGAAAAAGTTGGATCCCCATTTATCCATGTACCATTCACTTTCAGCTCTGCCTCACCATGCATAGCATCAAGAAACCCTAAAGATTGGAAGGTTTCTCTCAATATTGGATCTGGAGCCACCATGACATCATAGAGCTCCTGAGTTGGAGATAATCCGTACAATCTATAGCGAGCGGGAATCCCACCAGCTCTTGCTATGGCTGCCAGAAGTGACAGCTGATCAATGCACACTCCTCCTTTCGTCTTGAATGTTTGGAGAGCACCTCCGATGGGCTTAAAGAGTAGATATTTATTATCTTTGACCCAATTAAAAGCAGCTTGAGCAAATTCCTCATCTGACTTACTTTCTGCCCTTAATTGTTCTGCAAGAGCACGTATTTCAGGGGCATCTGATTCACATAAAAGTGTTGGCCTTAGGTATTTTTTGTTTTCATGTTTATATGGCCCTATTGTATCAAGAATTTTTTTGTTTAGAAGCTTGGTAGAATCATACTGACTCTCATCAGTAATATGTGCCCATGGTACTCGATGATTTCTCAGTCTTAATTCATATGAAGATATATTTTGGATTATGGATTCAGGATGGTTCGCAATTATAAATGATAGTGGACCTATTGTCTTTAAAAAATTTTTCAAAAGTGGTCTTGGTATTAACAATCCCTTATCTATTCCCTCACTAATTTTTCTAAACATCTTATCACCATATTTTGCTCTAAATTTATCAAACTTTTTTAATATTAATATAAAATACTTACATTTTACAGCATATATAAATGTTTTCACGTCCAAAATTTTTATTGCAACATTTGTCACAATATATTATATCTGTTTCCATCTATTAGACTCTGCTTTTTGACGGGAGGCAAAAAGGAAAATAGACATTATGAAACAAAAAAATATCTATTCGCTAGATGCTATTGATGGCAAAGCAGTTCAATTATTCACAAAACTTGGTATGCTAAGAATCTTGCTAAAACCTTACTCTAAAAAATATTTTTAACAATGGATAAAGAAGAATGAATGAGTAAACATCTCTAGAATTCCTTTTTTATCCTGAGTTCAACAACAATAACTGGTTTTATAAGGAGTTAGTTGTTGTGAATTTGTAGATTTGTGAGGTGAATCATGCCAGATGCCTATTCAAAGCATGTAGAAAAAAGAATAAAAGAACTGCATGAAAGGATGTCTAAATCTAAATTACATCCTACAAAGAAACATAAATATTAAAACAGGACTTTCCAAGATACTTTCCTCAATCTGAGTTACCATTACCTTATAAACTCACGATATGCACGTTACCCATATGATATCTCATTAGACCTTAGTTAAAAATTCAACTCAGGTTCTATCTTTATTACAATAGGTGTTACCAGCGTTTCTGAGCTAGTTCCACAGTCCCTAATAGCCTTATTCATTTATATTTTATCGAAGGCTTCCAGAAGCCATCCAGAAGCTTTCTAGATAGTTAATCATAAGCGAAGGCGAAATAGTCTTAGAAAAATTATTATTTCTGGCATTAAACATTAGAACTGGACAATAAGATAAAGACTATTGGCTTGATTAAATGACATATCTCTGTGCTAACAATTCTTTTCCCTTTTCTGTGATATACAGCATTTTCGCTTTTCCTTGTTTTCTTGAAAAAATTAATCCCAATCTAATGAGCGATTCTATTCGTTTTTGACTGGTGACTTTAGATATTGAAAACGTTTTTCCTATTTTTGAATGTGTGACGAGAACGTTTCTATTGTTCTCACTATGAATGTAATTTAGTATCTCAAATAGTGTTTCTTCAAGTTGAACGTCCTCAATTCGTTGTGATGGTAGTTGTAGAAATTCCTCCTGTAGTATCGCCATTTTGGTTTTATCCATAAGTAAGGGGTTGATACGGAGTAATAACAAGGAATGTTGTTTTTCAATTAGATTATTTATCCTATAGAGAATTTTCATCACCGATTCAACGGAGTGGTTAGTGATAAGACAATCAATGCGGTCAAGTAATATCACAGATGACTTCTCTTTTGCGATAAAATCTTCAATGATTTGAAGTAAATCCTCTAAATTAGATGCAGTTAGATAATTTTTATCTTTATCTGTTGCTAGTTTCACAATTTTTGGTTTTACATCAGTAAACATTTTATGTATTATTTCATCGTTTGTTCTACCAATATATAGCCCAGAAAATTCAGAACGAAGCATCCCTGTAAATATTTCTGTTGCTGCATCACTTGATGGATCTGGAATTAGGTAACTTTTGCCGAATAATAATTTGCCATGCATCTCTTTTTCATAGGTAATATCTCGGCAGACAAATAGGATCTCAGTGATTTTTTTCGTTTCGTCTCGTAAAAAGGATGGAGAAACTGAAAGCAGTCTTTTCGCTCCAAATTTCATATTTATCACAAGTTCATCCATAGTATTTGTTTTTCCGTTGAATATCGTTTGTATGTGGCCTAAGAGTTCATCAAGGTTTTCAAATAGTTGAAGCTGTTTAACAGATTTTCCAATAATATGAGTTTTCTTATGTCCCGTTATTTTTTCTGCGGCGCTATTCCATATTTTTATCTTATAGCCTTTATCTATTGTGAAAATGATTTCAGAAGTACTATCAATGACAGATTGTAAGTGGTTTTTACTTTTTTGTGTGTTCTCTTCAGCTTTACGCAACGCAATCTCTGCATTCTTACTTTTGGTGATATCTACAAAGGTTATAAAGACAGCATTCCTTCCATTGAACTTGATTGTTTTAGAAAAGAGTTCAATCCATTTTACCTTACCGGTTTTAGCAAAAGTCTTGAAAGAATGCCGGTCAACAACATCTTTACCCCCTTTGAGCTTCTTCTGTAATTGTTCTAATGCAAAGGTTGCATCATCAGGATGAATTACTTTTTTCAAAATTTTAGTTCCTTCACGTAAAAACTCGTCATTTGAATAACCACCCATTCCAGTAAAAGCATCATTCATATATTTGAACTGGTTATCCTGAATAATTGCGATACCCATGAGAGATTGTTCCGAAAGCATCCGGAATTTCTCTTCATTTTCCCGTATTTGTTCTTCTGCTTTTTTTCTTTCAGTAATCTCTCTTGATATGCCATGTAAACCAACTACGTCATTTCCTTCATAAATTGGTTTTGTATTAAGTTCAGCCACAATTCTTCTTCCATCTTTTGATGGATATTCCACTTCATAAATAGGTACATCTTCTCCCTTCATGATTTTTTCAAAATTTCTCCTAGTTATCTCATAATATTCTGGTGTAACAACATCCAGAAAGTGTAGCTTACAAAATTCTTTATTAGTCATCCCTGAACGTTTTTCTATTATTTTGTTCACATATGTAAATCGTCCGTTTTTATCTAAAGTGTAGATACCATCATTTATATTATCAACAAGTGTAATATATTTTTCTTCTGCTTTTTTTCTTTCAGTAACGTCACGAGTGCTTGTTAATATCCCTTCAATTTTTGGATTTGCCAGTAGGTTAGTTCCAACAGATTCACAGTAAACCCAATGTCCATTTTTATGCCAAATTCGACATTCTAATTTGGGACCAACTGAATCGTTCTTTTTTATAAATTTAGCAAACTCCCTTTTTAATGCAGGAATATCATCTGGATGAAGGAATTCAAAAATATTTCTACCAATCAACTCATCTGTCTTGTAACCAAAAGTTTTCTCTACAGCTAGGCTTTGGTATCGAATGGAACCATCTCTTTCTATAACAGAAACTATATCTGAAGAATGTTCTATGAGAGAAACAAGATATTCCCTTTGGCCTTCCAGTTTCCCTTTTTCTTTCACTTTTTGTTCGGTTATTTCAATAGTAATCGTAGCTCCCTGCACCATTTTTCCATTTTCATCAAATACTGGAAAATACAAATTATTAAACCACCTTCCATCGCGCTCATCCTCAAAATTAACTGGTTTACCTGTATTTATTACCTGTTTAACATATTTCACTCTGTTTTTTGCAACATCTGGTGGGACAATATCAAAATAATTCTTGCCTATGACTTCCTCTTTTTTCTTTCCAATACTTTTAGACATGGGTTCATTTAAATATAAAATATTAAAGCTAGGTATTTCAGCAGTCATGACATACTCTGGAGCTGAATCAAAAAGTTTATTCAAAACGTCTAAAGATTTCTTCAATTCTTTATTTAATGATTCTGACCTTTTAATTCTATTCTGTAAGTCCTTAATTTTGCCCGATAATTTGATTTTGTCATTATTGCTCATTTTATCCACCAGAAATAAACACTGATAAAAACTGAACTATCCGACATATTTATTATTTTTGCCATAATTAGCTAATTAAATCGAAATAAAACAATACAATAGGAAAAGAAACACGAGTTTCTTAATTCAAAGAATTGAGTGGAATAATTGCAATTTTCCTTATCCAATATGCAAAATCAAAATTAGTTTGAATTAGATTGGAAAATATTTAGAATAATAGCAAATGTGAGTTTTAAAGAAGAACAACAGATCCCGCCTGTTTTATCTATCATCTAAAAGGATTTTAAGTTCTGCTATGTCTCTTTCGACCACTTCTATTTCTTGCAGTTTTTCTTTTTCAAAACTTCCAATTATATTATCTAAGGGCGACGTAAGTTTGTAGATATAGATTGGCCTCCCTTTCCCTTCCTTTTTTAGATCCCTCTTATCTATCCACCCTTTTTTCTTCAGCTCTTGCATTGCCACACTTACCTCAGGTTGCCTTAGATTTGCCCCCCGTTCAACATCTGCAGAGCGACATTCATCAACCTGTGAGATATACGTAAGAGTTTTAGCTAGGTTCTTTGGCATTCCAAGCTCTGTAAATATATGTACTATCTTCCCATCTTGCTGAGTTAATTTATAAGGCGTATTTTCTTTCATTATTCATCATCCAACATAGTTATTATATTTCGATATTTATAATATAAGGAGGACTATATAAATCTTATTATCTAGTAAATTTAATATAAAGTAGGATTTATTCCAAAAAATTCAATGCTTCTTCAATACGACCCAGTTCAATCCCAGTAGTAAGATTCCCAACAATTGCACCTTTAGTATTTGCCACGAGCCCACTACCAATCAAAGGAACACCATGATTAATCGTTCCAATCATAACACTTACATTGAAAATTTTTTCCAACTGTCTTTTCTCATCTGGTGTAACCTTTGGATGACAAAGTAGCCCCTTATTGGTAACAACTGCAGCCATACCAACAATATCCAAAGAACCAATGGTGCCTCTGTGGACTGGCACCTTAAATACATCTTCTATTTCTTTTAGTGTTTCATCTTCTAGATGAGGGTGAACCAATGCACCATTATCATTTACAAGAATATCATTGCCAGCTGCATTTATTTTATCTTCCATAACAAACACGTCCAGCCCCTGGTCCTCAATGATTTTAATATCTACAGCATCAATAAGATCAGTGACAATTGCCCCATTTGAATTAATTGTAAGAAGAGATCCAACAATGTTTGCATCGGCTATGCTTAGTTCTACGAGTGTTACATCCAAGGCAGAAATAACCTTTTCCTTTATTTTCTTGGAAAGTCCCCTCTGTATAAAGGCAACATCTTCATTGGTCCTGCAAAGGACACCCACATTAGGATTTTCATTGAAATCCAGTCGCTGAAACATACGTTATTCACTTTTTTTCTTAGTACCGCTAGGTTTTTTGGAAGCAGTCTTTTTTGTGGTTTTAGGTTTAGCCTTGTCTTTTTCAGTCGATTTAGATTCTTTAGGAGGTTTTTCTTTTGGTTTTTCTGTTTTCTCCTTTTTCTCAGATGGCTTTTCCTTCTTTTCAGACGCTTTCTCAGGCTGTTTCTCTTCTTTTTCTCCCTTTTCTTCTTTTGCCTTTGGAGCTTTCTTTTTCTTTATTTTTACTTCACCATCTGCAGTTGGGCTAACCGCGTAATCTTCGGTACCAGATATCTCACCAGGTTCTCCCTCAGGTTCAGGTTCCTCTTTCATTAAGATAGGTTCCTTTTTCTCTTTCTCTTCCTTCAGCAATTCACGTCTGGATTTTTTGAACTCGATCTCAGGTAAATATGCCTCAACAACACCATCATCAAATTTAACGGCCTTCACACGTATTTTACTAGGCATCCGGTACTTCCCATGTGTCCAGAGCGCATTATTCAGAGAATCATCCATCCAAATGTCTTTTGCCTCAACCTTCATATGTTTAGTCAAAAATTGTTTCACCCTCTTAACGGCTATAGGTGCTGCTACGGAGGACTTAAAACCTTTCTTCTTTAAAGGTATAACATATATTTTTTCAATTTCTTCTGCCATGGTAATCAAGCTTTCTTAAGTTTATTTCTACGCCAGTGGCGCGTTTTAGGATGACGTGTGAAACGTCGGTTAGTTCTAATCATAATCCATGCGGGTACACGCCGGTTGCTTTTAGTAGCCTTATTCAAACGAAGTTTTTTGCCAAGTGATTTATGTGTTGACATGATATTCTACCTTCTCTCTATCTTTATATCTCTTTTCTTTGGAATTATCTTCGAAAGCAGCATACGTAACTGCTCATCATTTATTTTATTTTTTAATCTGCCACCTTGGGCAAGCATTATGAGCTGATTCTCGATTTCCTTGGCCATTTCAGGTCGAGCAACCTTTATCCTTCCAAGCCGTTCTTTTGCTTGTGTTGTAAGAATGCCCCGGAGAATCATCCTCCTTCTTTCTTCAAGCTCTTTTTTTTGCCCATCCTGTTCTTCGAGTGATTCTTGGAGTTGTCCCTGTTGCTGCAACTCCTGCAGTTTTTTTCGTCTTAAATTCTCAAGTTCTTCATCCATAAATCCCAATTACTGATCCATTAATTATTTAATATTTTTCCAGACCCGGGTAATAAGCCCCAATATTTTTCATAACTTCATGGGAGGCATTGTCTAAAAAGGACCTGCCTTTTGGAGTAAGCACACGACCTTTTCCTTTGATTCTTGTCACATATCCTGCCTTTTCAAGTTGCTGAACAGCCCTTCTTGCAATGGAACCACTTCCACGTCTTGCCTTTGATGGTTTTGAACCGCGATTTTTTCTCCCACCGTATTCTGCCCTGAGTTGCTCTATACCAATAGTATTTTTAATATAGATTTTACGTAGAATGGCTGCACATCTGACATACCACCAATCTTTATTTGTTGGAGGATTCTCCTTATGTACACCTGTTCTAACATACCTATTTTCTTCAGGCAGAACAATAGATTTATCATTCTGTAATTTCTTTGCTACCTCGTCTATTAATTCCTTAGTCGGAACATCATATAACGTCGTCATATATTCATTACTCCCATATGTAAGACTAGAATTGGGTAACGGTAATAAATGATAGGTTATTTAAGTATAGCGGATGGTTTTTCCCCAGTCTTTTTGAGCGGAATCCGAGTATATTTTCTACAATTATGGCAGTAAATAACTATTTTTCCCCCATGAATTCTCACCCTGCAAGTAACATCTGGTAGAAGATATTCGTAACAGTGTTTGCAGAATCTTCGTTTATATTTTTTAGGGATCGGTGCCAGGTTCCTCATAGATATTTTTCGTGCAAGTTCTACATATCTGTTTGACAGGTTAAGTTCACCTGAAAGGGCATTTTCTTCCGCTAAGATGAATAATTTGTTGATCCTTCCCTTTGCTATTATTTTTTGCATTTTCTTACCTAATGCTTTTTTCCTTGACATAATAATCCTTTCGTTGTGGTTCTAAAATAGTTTTTTTCCGGCATCTAATTAATGTACTTTTTCCTACACATCAATTCCTTCTTTAAAAATCTATTTTCCTCGATGAAATTTTGAGTTATGCAAAATCAGGATAAGATGATGATAAAAGTAAGAATTTATCTATTATCCGATAATATTTTTGAGTTCAGATATGTTGTTTTCAACAGTTTCAAATTCTCTTAATTTTTCCTGCTCAATGCTTTTCATTATTTTAGATAGTTGAACCATAGGCTTATAGACATGAACAGGTCTACCTTTTCCTTTCCCTTTAAGATCCTGTTTTGCTACCCATCCCCTTCGCCTCAATTCTTGCATTGCCACACTTACCTCAGGTTGCCTTAAATCCGCACCTTGCTCAACCTCTGCCGAGCGGCATTCGCCAACCTGTGATATATACATGAGTGTTTTGGCAAGATTCTTCGGCATCCCCAGTTCAGTGAACAATTGAACAGCCTTATCGTCTTTTTCATCCAATACAAGCGAGTTTTTTGCTTTCATATTTTATTTCTCCACCATAGAACAAATAGATACAATTCCTAACAGGTTTTAAAACTAATGGTTTATTAAAACATTTTCTATGGAATAATCATCCTCCTTCGAAGCAGGTAAAGTTTACTCATGCCCCTGATTTTCATAATTTTTAAAAGTTAAACCTTTAAATATCTTGATGTTGCCCTATCAAACATATCATTCCAAGAGTCAAAGATCGTATTGGATCTAATATATTCATTAAATTCTTCGCAGGGAATATTTTCAAATATTTCATGCGTTACAACTAATGTATCCTTTGGGACTAGCTCACTATTAATTATAAAATCAGTGAGATTGTCATAGCTGGTATATTTTTTCATAAATGCATTATTGAACAGTTTATCAATAGATACCTCACCATCGCTGCTGTCTGGGGATTGATTGCAGTCTGAACGAACATATTCTGCATCAACAGAACGTCCACATTCTGGACATACATAAGTAGAAGTGGAGCTATCAGATAATTGATACATTTTTTTTCCACAATCTGGGCAATTCAATTTTCCCTTCTCTATTTCATCTATCGTTTCCAAATTAATCCACTCAAATTCCATTAAATTGAATGATATTGACATCCTATTGATTGTATTTAAATCTAATGAGTTGATGTGTCAAGATGAAAAAAATATGTCTTTTAGATCTATTGGTGACGATAAAATCAGATTAAGCAAGATTTAGCTCTTTTTTCCAGTCGATACCGATTTTTCTCTTATATTTCCCTGTTCTGGGTTCTGCATATAACTCAAATATTTTTCTTTTGGGTTTCTCAGGTAATTCAAATATTTCCTCTTTAGTATTTTCACAAATGACTACCTGACATGGAGGAACTTTTGATTTTTTGGGTTCTACTTTTCTTTCCTCTTTTTCCTTATTCTTTTTTTTCTCGATTTTATCTAGAAATTTATCTATCTCCCTTATTGCAAGCATTTCATCTATTTCCTTTATCATGGATTTGTAGTCCCTATTCATATTTTGCTTCACCCTTTAGTGCACTTGGTATTGTATACTACACGCTGTCCAGTATGCTTCTTTATCAGATACTGAAGGTATTTCTTTTCTTCTTCAGAGTTAGGAGTTAATGCCATATTTTTCACCACGTACCGTATTTTTGTAAGTTTGCTTATTAAGGCCTTGTTGTACAACTATTATCAGGTTTCTTTACAGCTATTACAAAATGATATTCTTAGAAGCTAGCAAGGATGCTAACTTTGTCGTTTGCAAAAGACAAAATAACTGTTTTGCTACAATACTAGTAAGAATATCCATGTAGGAATAAACAAAATTTCTTTACCATCAATGATTTGTTTATCAAGAAGATCTTCTGTGACAACAAATCCTTGCTTGACATCAAACTTATTTGCAAATTCAAGTAAACCTTTGATATCAGTTGGATTTTCACGATATTTTACTTCGACAGGAATTGGTTTTTTTTCGGGTAAAACCAGGTCAACTTCGTAATGATTTTTCCAATATGATGGTTGGAAAAAAATCTTTTTATTCATTGCCTTTTTTATAACATGCCATGCAACAATATTTTCAACTGCTTTACCTTCATCTTCATCCATGGTCAAGGCTTTTCTTAAGCCTTCCTCCCAAAAATAAATCTTCTTTTCGACTCTTTCTCTCGCCTTTTTTGATTTGAAATATACCTTAGATATGAAGATTAGACCTGAGCTGGCCAAATAATACAAATAAAGTTTTATGGTTTCTCTATCGGCATCAAGTCTATTTGAGAGTTTTGTGTAACTAAATCGGTTGGTCGAAAAGAATGCAAGTTCATTTACCATTTTTTCGAGTAGAATAGGATCTTTGATTTTAAAGACAAAGACAATGTCTTTAAACAGAATCAATGAAAGGTAGTCATCGACGAGTATACGCTGCCATTGTTTAAGATTCCTTACTTTAAACCATTCAGGAAACCCTCCAACGTCAAGATATTGCCTAAATAGATGTAATATCTGTTCTTTTTTGGGCAATAATTCATAATAAAATTTTTTGATTGTTTCAAAATCTATCTTGTTTGGAGGCTGTGTCTCAAAACCATTGAATTTGATAAATTCTTTGAATGTGAGAGGAAACACGTTGATAAACCGTATTCTTCCAGCTAGACTTTCAGATGCATTCTTGTAAAGTAGCGTTTTAGACGAACCGCTAATTATAAATTTACTCTTGTACTTTGAATCTATAAAATATTTCAGTTGGAATTGCCAATTTTTAAGAAAATGTATTTCGTCTAAAAGGAAGATAACATTGTTTTCTTTTGGATTAACTCCAGTTAATTCCTCATATATGCTTACAATATCTCGTATGTCATCTATTTTTCCTAGCATATCATCTATTTTTACATAAACGATTTGTTTGGGTGGCACATCTCTTTTTAGTAATGTTTCAATAAATTGGAATAGCAGCGTGGTTTTTCCCGATTTTCGTATTCCTGTTAGGCAGATTATTCTTTCAAGATCAAGAGTTTTCAGTATTTCTTCAACATAATCTTCTCGCTCCATACCTTTGTCCATCTCGTCAATTTTTCCGGTATCCCACCAATAATTTTTCTTTTTAAGGTGTGTAATTACAAATTCTTTCTCCATTATGCAAATGTAATGTGCAAAGAATGTGTAAACATTGCGGTTTTTATTTGCACCATGTTAGTTTTTGGAAGGCGCTTATTCCAACAGTTGCTACTTCGCTCCACCCATCATTCAATAATCAGCAGTATGCTCAAGAAGGAATAAATTAGGATAAAGGTAGATATTACGAGTCTTGGATTACTGGGTGTGCCTTGCATGATCGTCTGCTAGGTGGTTGCCTCAAAGCAGTAATCATGTGATGATTATAGTAATGCCTCAATGTCTGCCATCACTAAAAGTAACAAAAAGAATCCTATCGAGGTGGTGATAGGCGGTTTCAAACATCATCTAAATTGTAAGCAAGAAATCATCTTTTCTTTTGAAAATAGTTTTTATTTGATGAAGTTACAGGGTATTTTAGATGTTCCCACAGATTTACAGTATTTAGAAACGTCACCTAATCTTCTTCAAAAAATGATTGAATTATATCAATAAAAAATCAAAACAAAAATAAAAAAAAAGAAAAAGGTAGGAATGTTAAATTCCTTTTATTTTTTTATTAAGCCTTTAATGCAATGCTCGAATAGGTGTATGTTCCAAGAGTTGTGTCTGTATCATCATGAACGAGGGTAACCGTTATGTCAGATAGAGCAGCTAATGTACCTTCAATGTCAATAAAATCTGATCCATGAACCAAGACATGAGCACTACCGGTCATCATGCTTGCATTAATCACATAATATGTATCCGCAGTCAAATCCAACTGGTCTACCCCACCTGTGACATTACATTCACCATTTATCCGGACTGTACAAGCCC
>JAUWOO010000034.1 GCA_030612095.1 Thermoplasmatota archaeon
GCAGGACTTTTAGCTGATGCATGGTTTGAAAAAAATACAAAGATATCAAAGTTTAGTGGACAGATTTTTACAGAGGTGGAGCCGAGAGGAAAAATAAAGGAGAAAAATCTAGATGGATCTGGCAATTGAAGGAAAAGCATACATAAATGGATCATTTGAAAAATGTTGCATTGGTATTGATCAAGGCATAATATCGTCCATTAAAAAAATCTCAAAGGGTGATGAACATTTAGATTTCGGTAATAAGTTGATTCTCCCTGCAGGCATAGATGTCCATGTTCACTTTCGAGATCCTGGCATGATTCACAAGGAGGATTTTTCTACTGGATCATTGGCTGCCGCATTTGGTGGAATATCCTGTGTATTTGATATGCCTAATACAATTCCGCAGACTACCAATTTGCAGGTTTTATCTGATAAAATAATTACACTAGGGAAAAAATCTTACGTTGATTTTGGTATTTATTCTTGCATTACAAATAGTAATATCAAAAACACTAGGGAAATTGGGAAAAAATGTAGTGGTTTTAAGATTTACATAGGAAGCAGCACAAATTCTTTACAGCTTGGCACATCCAATTTAAGAGAAGCATTCAAAGAGGTTGATTCTGCAGAGAAACCTGTTTTAATTCATGCTGAGGATAACCAATGCCTTAATAGACATAAGATAAAGGAGAGAAATCTTGTTGATCATCTACATTCTCGCCCATCTGAATGTGAAGAAAAAGCAATAATGGATATACTTGAGTCATCCAGAAACATTAACTCAAAGATACATATCTGCCATCTATCATCATGTGAAGGATTGGAATTATTAAAAAATAGGGCAGAAAATGTAAGTTGCGGAGTCACACCTCATCATCTACTATTAAGTGTAGAAAAAAATCTAAAACCTCAATCAAGATATAAAGTAAATCCACCTCTTAGAACAAGTTTTGATAGAGAGATATTATTTGAAGGGATGCGAAACGGTTTTATTGACATGCTGGAGTCAGATCATGCACCTCATACTTTAGAGGAAAGTGATGTTGATTTTGGCAACGCTCCTTCCGGTCTTCCAGGTGTTGAAACAATGTTTCCTTTGTTTTTATACATGGCCAAAAAAAGAATGTTATCTTTCCAAAGGTTGATTTCAATTATCTGCGAGAGGCCAGCTGAACTTGTCGGTATGCCTAAGGGCAAGATAGAAGTTGGAAGAGATGCAGATATCATTGTAGTGGATCTCAAAAAGGACTGCAAGATCAAGTCTGAGTGTCTCCATTCTAAATGTGGTTGGTCTCCATTTGAGGGTTGGCCAGCAATTTTTCCAACACATGTTTTTGTCAGGGGAGAAAAGCTTATAGAAGAACATGAGATGCTGGGAAACCAAGGTTTCGGTAGATTTGTTGGTAAATAGGTGAATAAAACATGTTTGATACGTTTCCAGAGTGGTTCCAGATATTTTTCGGATCTATGATCCCTTGGATAGAATCAAGATATGTTATCCCATATGCCCTATGGGTGTTCAACTGGGAGTTGTGGCAAGTTTTTCCCTTGGCGATACTGGGCAACATGCTGCCAATTCCGTTTGTTCTCTTGTTTTTTAAATTCGTTGAGAAGTTTTTGAGAAAATTTCGGTTTTGGACAAAAGTCATGGATTGGCTTTTTAAAAGGACTAGAGAACGAGCAGACGGCAAGATAATCAAATACGAATATCTTGGGTTAATCATGTTTGTTGCTGTGCCATTGCCATTTACAGGTGCCTGGACGGGTTCATTGATTGCATACCTTTTCGATTTGAAATTCTCCAAATCATTACTTACGATACTTTTGGGGGTTATCATTTCTGCAACGATAACTGTTCTTCTCTATTCGACAGGGGTGCTTTTTTGTTCTTTCATTAATGGTTAATTTTAGGTGTGTTTATGGATGAAGAAATAAAACTGTTGGCCAACAAAACCGTCGATAAAATTTATAGAAAAGTTAGAAGAGCATATTCAACCGAGTTCCATAGGTTTGGTACCAACATTGGTATAGGTGCTGACGGTACTCCCACAAAGTATGTTGATAAACTTGCTGAGGATGTAGCAATTAAATCCATCAAAAAAGCCGATATGAATGTAAATCTTCTCAGCGAGGAAGCTGGTTTTTTGGATTTTGGTGGCGAGTATACATTTGTTTTAGATCCTGTTGACGGTACTCGTAATGCATACAGAGGCATTCCATTTTATTCTGTTTCTCTGGGTGTTGGTAAATCTAGGCTTAGCGATGTTGAATACGGGATAGTAAAGAATATTCCAACGGGGGAGGTTTTTTTCGCAGAGAAAGATTATGGTGCCTTTCTTAATAAAAAACGGATCGGTGTTCCAGATGTGCCTGCAAAAGAACCCCTCTCTTCTATAACTCTTGGTAAAAACTTTGATGCATTAACACTTTCTTTAGCTAAGAAGGGCGTTGTTCGTTCTCTTGGCTCTGCATCTCTTGAGATGTGTATGGTTGCTATGGGGGCATTGGATTTTTATGTTATTGGTAAAGAATATCTTCGTGTGACCGATATTGCCGCTTCTACTCTTATAATGCGGGAGGCAGGTGGTATTGTAACAGATATTCATGGTGAAGAACTTGATGTGTCTCTTAGTTTGGATGAAAGAACTAGCGTTATAGCTGCTTGTAGTGATGAATTAGTTCACAAGATCATTTCCTAATGTTAATTCTTTAATATTGTTGAAAATGTTTTAATTGGGAATTAATTTTCTTGTAAAGTCAAGTCAAACAGACAGATCGTTCATTTTTATACAATTTAATATCTTTCCTGTTATGGACGCCGATTGAAATTGGATCGATAGAAACTTCTATTTTTCTAGAAATACTAACTTTCCAATGGTGGTATAAGCAACCCGATAGCCAATCCTGCCGTACCTAGTGCTACAATATTAGAGTATATAGTAATCGGAGGTTTACCAGGAATGGGGGGAAAAACACTATCAAAAGCAAACAACATTATTCCTACAAATCCGGCTATTATGTGGACCAACAAAGGTAATGTAAATGTCATTTGATAATGCAGGGTACTCTGTAATAAATCAAGACAAAGAACTGCCCCTAGACCAATAGCTCCAGCAGAAAAAATGTTCCCAGCAATTCTTTTAATTATTGGCAGTCTTCTAAATCCGAAGCCTGCACCAAAGCCAAAACCCCCCATGAATATAGGGGCAAAATGCGCCACAAATGGCTTCATTTCAGATATATTAAAAGATTGCGAATGGTACTCTTCAAGCTTATCAACATCCAAAATATCTTCCAAGGTAATATTACTTGATACAAGTTCGTATTCTTTCAATATCTCAAGTTTTTCCTCAAATATCTCTTTAGGGGTCAGATTCGATATTTCAGTTTGGATAAGCTTGTTCATCATCTCCTCGTTATCGTCATGGGGTAGTTCTTTCACGATTTCTTCATAATTCCTATTTTTCCGAAAATGACAAACTCTTATTTCTACCATGTCGGATCTCCATGTTTTTTCTCTAGGAATCAATGTGTTTGTCAGCGTATTTTTGTTATGTGATTCAATTGATTGTGAGCTAGAGATTGGGAATAATGTCAAAATTATCAGCAAAACCATTCCAATACTAACTATCCCTATTTTTCTCTTCATATTACCCCCTCATCTGAATACATATTATGCTCAAAGTTTTAATTTAATATAAATATGTCGTAAAAATAAACGTCATTTGACGAATTATCTACAGATATTGTTTTTATATTCATTAATAATCTTACCATATATCTCTATTATATTTCAATTTTGAGGAGGTGAATATGTTGCCATAATACGAAGGTGGCAAATGTTTTAAACTATCAATCTAAAATGAAAAATAACTTCTACTTTATTGCCATTATATCACGCTAGTGACAATTCGAATTTTTTTGCTCCTATTTTTACAATTTATCTTTTTCACTCCTCAAAAGAGTAATCTACTGTTCTAGCAAGTTTAATATGGTTGAATTTATTTTCAGTTTTTATGAATATAGCCAGAAATATCGTCGAAGAGGCCAAGGAGAAAACACTACATTTTTCCTTGTTGGATCCAGATAAACAAAAACCAGAGATTGCAGGTTCAATAGCTAAAATTTCAGAAGAATCTGGTAGCAGTGCTATTATGGTTGGAGGTTCTACTCTTATTTCACAGAAACAGGTTGATGAAACAGTTAAAGCAATTAAAAATAATACTAATCTCCCAGTTATTTTATTTCCATCTGGTGCTCGGTTCCTGAGTAGATATGCCGATGCAATGTTCTTTATGAGCTTACTAAACTCTCGTAATTTGGATTATGTGATCCGAGAACATATTAAAGGGGCTCCCTTTGTAAAACATTCGGGGTTAGAACCGATCTCTATGGGATATGTAATTGTTGAACCGGGTATGACTGCTGGCAGGGTTGGCGAGGTTGATTTGATTAAAAGAACCGATATTGATACTGCTGTAGGTTATGCGCTTGCAGCTCAGTATCTTGGAATGAATTTTTTCTATTTGGAGGCAGGATCTGGTGCACCAAACCCTGTTTCTAATGATATGATTTCGTCTGTTAAAAAGAATCTTGATATTCCACTTATTGTAGGCGGGGGTATACGGGACGTAGAAACTGCTCGGGAGAAAGCACATGTCGGAGCAGATATTATCATAACTGGAACAACGCTTGAAAAAGAAAAGAATCTGAAGCAGGCCTTAACAGATATAATAAATGCTATAGAGGAATAGAATTTTATGAAGATTTTGTTGAGTATCGGTGGAGCATCTGGAAGCATTTATGGCATAAGATTACTTGAGGAATTGATTAAGTCCGATGTTGAAGTGTATTTAGTTGTTTCTGATGGCGCAAAGAATATTTTGGAGCATGAAACAGGTTACACCTATAGTGATTTAAAGAAAAAAGCGAATATTTGTTATGAAAATGATGATTTATTTGCAGCACCGGCTAGCGGTTCTTTTCATTTGGATGGAATGATAGTTGCCCCCTGCAGCGTGAAAACATTATCTGCCATTGCTAACGGATATGGTGATACGCTTACCTCTCGGGCTGCTAGTTGCTGTCTTAAAGAGGGAAGAAAATTGGTTCTTGTTATACGTGAAACGCCATTGGATTTACCAAGCATCAAAAACATGTTGACAGCGAAACAGAGCGGAGCAGTTGTTTTACCAGCCATGCCAGGATTTTATCACAAACCAAAAACGATAGCAGATTTGGTGGATTTTATTGTTGGCAAGATATTTGATCAGTTTAACATAGAGCATTCTCTTTTTAAAAGATGGGATTGAACTACCTGTAGTTTTTCAACGTTCAAGTTTCTATCTGGTATATATTCTTTAGAATAGTGTCTTTTCAGTAAATTATCTACAAAAAATAAATTTCCAGCATTTATACAAAAATCTTTTAGTGAAATCTATCTCTTTATTTAATCCTGTCATTTTGATTATCCCTAATCGGATTTGTTTTTTCTGATTATTAAGGACTTGTTGCACAACTCTTGTCTGTATTCTTTAAGATCCTCGCAAGATCATATTACTTTGTTTTAATATCGGGCAAATCTGCGAAGTAATCCTTCTACTATCTAAACAACTATAGGCATGACGTACAGCATAAAAAAATCTAAAACAGGTAGAGTATGATCATTTACCGTATTTGCTTCCACTGATCTTTCCCACTTTTATAACCAATTGATATTGAACAACTAAGGTTGAGAAAAGTATTATGAAACTAGCAATAAAAAAAGAAAAGGTGGATTTCCCCTACCACCATTTATCCTTCCAACTCTGGTTCCACCATGATTTAATTGGCACATGAGTCAACGTTTGCCAGTTTTCCGTTTTTACTTCTAGCAAATGATTCCAAACATCATCCCAGTTTTCCCCTTCTACCCAGGCCATGTAATCCCAGTCTCCAGGTATACTTGCTCCACTTGTCATCCAGTTCCATCTTCTTATTTTATCCGGGGCTTCATCTAATCTATTTTCTTTGATCAACAGCCACGTTCCGGCAGGCTTTTCCCACCACCAATTGTCGTTTTTATGTCCATTATATACCATGTGCGAACTGGTGTTTTCTACTTCGTCCCAGTTTTTTATTTCGGCTACACATCGGTGGACTGTATCCCAATCTTGCGCATCGAACCATGCGATGACGTCATATTCTCCAGTTACAATCCAAGTACCAATCATGCTTTCCCAATTTTGGAACCGTTGCCAGACATCATGGGCTTTCCCTTCTCTTGTCTTGATAAAAACATATGCTGATCGATTTTTCCAATCCATTTTTCCCATCACCTGCAATTCCAAAACATCTAATGCTATAAAAAACTTGCTTAGCCTTAGTGTTTTATTTCAGGTGGTTTCTCGGTTAAAAGATGGTGTATTGATCTTGTTACTCCTCTTGAAGGAAGATAAACTAGATAGAAAAGTTGAGCAAACTCTTTAAAATACCCGCCCCAACCATCAAGAGATATCACCAGAATTTCTTTTGACAATATGGACAATATCTTGCATCCTCTGGAATTATGCGCCTGCAATTAGGGCATCTCCTATCTTCATGTTTATTCATGGGCTCTTCTCCAAAAAAACGATCAATGGAATCGAATATTTCTTTGCCCATACTTATCGCCTGTTGGTTTCATAACAACTTTTTCTATAAAAACCTTACAATTATGTTTTTCTCCTTGTAAAATGCATCAATTACACAATCTTTTTATCTGGACATCCTATTGTCTTCTCGGTGAATCTATGAAAACCTATGTAGAAGTATTTGTAAATGCAGACGGGGAGAAAGCATCTGTGATCACTGAAAGGCTACTTGACATGGGGCTTACATCAGCCATAGGTGAACATGATTTCGTATACAGATGGAAAGGCGATGTCGTTCTCGCCGAGGTTCTCAGGTTTGTGGATCAAGTCCAGTCAAAACTTAAGGGCACTGGTGCAATCTTGAAATTCAGAACTATTTGATAGATATCTCTTTTGTAACTTATGCTGATTTCACATGTTTTCTCTTAATGACATAACTTATTCTGGTCCATTGTCCTAAAGAAATATTTTTCATAATTGCGGTAAGATCCTGTGAAAAAACATTAAACTTAGACTTATTTTTCGCATATCCCAATAAAATTTTTGAAAATTAATTCACCATATTCTGTATGTTCAACCTCTGGGTGAAACTGAAGCCCATAGAACGGTTTTTCCTTATGGTGCATGGCCTGTATCTCGCAGTTTTCACTTTTACCCAGCACTTCAAAATCTTTAGGTAATGTGGTCACCTCGTCATTGTGGGATTCCCACACAATTGATTTCTTTGGGACTCCCTTAAAAAGCGCGTTATCTTCCTTTACAAGTGTCAATTCAATTTTACCAAATTCAGGTATTTTCGAAGGCTTTGCTTCCCCTCCAAAAAATTGTGCGATGAATTGATGCCCTGCACAGATCCCAAGAATTGGAAAATCGGCTTTTTCCAAATACTCTCTGCAGTTGCCAAGTTCCCTTTGCAATCCCATTCGTGGTGCACCGCCTGAGAGAACCAATCCATCCACTCTTTCAGCAGATGTCTCTTTGAAAGGCGTCGTATTTGGAACTATTTTAGTGTCAACATCAAGGTCCCTGAGCGTTCGCCATTCTCTATGGGTCCATTGTCCGCCATTATCAATCACGTAAATTCTTACCATGATCATTCCCACTCTACGGTTCCTGGAGGTTTGTTTGTAACATCATAGACAATCCGATTTATTTTATCCCCCAATGTGTTGGTAAGTTTAGTAGAAATATTATCAAGAACGCTGTGAGAGATATCGCTATATGAACATGTCATGGCGTCGATGCTTTGCACAGCACGAATTGCAATTGTATATCCATATGCTCTCTTGTCTCCATGCACCCCAACGGTTTTCACAGGAATAAGAACTGCAAAATACTGCCATGGTTTTTCCATCTTGCCCTTTTTCACAGCATCTTCTATTTCTTTTTCCACAATGTCGCATGCTTCTCTGACAAGTTCTGTACGTTCTTTTGTTGCTGCACCGATAATTCTGATGGCAAGCCCCGGTCCCGGGAATGGTTGCCGTTCTGAGATATGCAAACCCAAAAGTCTTGCAACCTTTCTTACTTCGTCTTTATAAAGATCTCGCAATGGTTCCACAAGTTTTAACTTCATATTTTCAGGAAGTCCACCGACGTTATGGTGGGATTTTATTGTATCTCTAAGGCCATCTCCTGATTCTATCCAATCAGGGGCGATAGTTCCCTGTACGAGACATTCCACATTTTCTTCCCCTGCGACTTTTTCGAATATTTGAATAAATTTCTTTCCAATTATCTTGCGTTTTTTCTCAGGGTCTTCAACATTTTTTAAGGAGTCGTAGTAATCGTTACTCGCATCGATAAATCTGAAATTAAGTCCTAGTTTTTCCATCATTTTTTTGACATTTTCCGATTCTCCTTTTCTCATATATCCTGTGTCTACATGAACTGCTACAAGCTGATCTCCAATTGCTTTCTCGGCTAAAGCTGCAGCAACGGCACTATCCACACCCCCCGAAAATGCAATAAGTGCCTTTTCCCTTATTTCTTTTTTTAGGTTAGAAATTGTTTTTTCAATGAATTTTTCAGCGTTAAACATTATTTTTTAACTCCTATTTTGAAAGAGATTTTTTTCTCATTTTCTCTCTGTAATCTTCAAGTTTTTTCATAAGTTTTCCATCTTTTATGGATAGTATTGCAACTGCAAGAAGGGCTGCGTTATCTCCTCTGTCAAGTCCAACGGCAGCTACAGGTATTCCTGGCGGCATCTGAATAATTGAAAGTATTGAATCTAGATTTATTTTTCCACTTACTGGAACTCCTATCACTGGTTTTGTAGTATGCGCAGCAATACAGCCAGGTAATGCTGCAGCAAGTCCTGCAATTCCTATAAATACATCTGCATCGCTTGTTTGAACAAGTTCTTTTAACACATCAGGGGTTCTATGGGCTGATGCGACGTTTATTTCGTAATCAACGTCAAACTCGTCTAGTATTTTTTTTGCTTTTTCCGCTATAGGCATGTCCGATTTCGATCCCATTATTATCTGAATTTTCATGGCTATCAGGCCTAGAAATAGATGCCAATTAGTTAATAGTTTCGACCCGAAGCATTATCAGCGTAAATTAATTATATGGAGTTCTTATGTTCACATCGGAATTAAGATTGGAATAAAAATGAAACTTATAATATGTGAGAAAAACATTGCTGCAAAAAGAATTGCTTATATTTTATCTGGGGGAAAATCAAAAAGTGTGCGACTTGGAAAAACCCCTGTTTATGAGTTTACAGAGGATGGAGAGACTTGTAAAGTCGTAGGTCTGCGAGGTCATATTATAAATCTCGATTACCCTGCTGAGTTCAACCAGTGGAATAGAGTACCCCCAAGAGAATTAATTGATGTAGAGCCTTGTAAAAAAGTGAGTGAAAGAAATATTGCTGCGTCACTCAAGTCCCTTGTTGATGGGAATCCGTTCATAATTATTGCAACTGATTTTGACCGTGAAGGGGAACTGATTGGCGTTGAAGTAATAAATCTTATCAAGGGATACAACAAAAATATAAGCCAAATAAAAAGAGCTAAGTTTAGCGCGATAACAAACAGCGAAATTAAAAATGCATTTGACAATCTAACTGAAGTCGATTACAATCTTTCAGATGCAGGGGAATCTCGTCAAGCTATAGATCTTGCTTGGGGTGCGGTTCTTACGCGATTTATTTCAATTACTGCACAACATTATGGAAAAGATTTTCTTTCTATTGGGCGAGTTCAGTCTCCAACGCTTGCTTTACTTGTAGAAAAAGAAAAAGAAATTCAAAAATTTGAACCGAAAACCTATTGGAAAATTATTGCTACACTCAAAAAAGACAAATCCTTTGATGCAACACACATTGAAGGGCAATTCTGGGATGAAAAACAGGCAAAGGGAATTTTTGAAAAAGTAAAAGATGCTGAAACGGCATCAATAAAAAAAGCCGATAAAAAAACAGAAAAAGAACTTCCACCAGCGCCTTTTAGCACAACGACATTTTTACAATCAGCATCTTACCTTGGAATCTCAACAGCAAATGCCATGAGTATTGCAGAAGAACTGTACATGATGGGTCTTACTTCTTACCCAAGAACAGATAATACTGTTTATCCTCCTTCATTAAACCTTAAGGGAATTTTACAAAAACTCGCAAATTCACCCTTTTCAAAAGAGGCAAACGAGGTAATCAGCAATGGGCGAAAATATCCAATGCGTGGTAAAAAACAGACTACTGATCACCCGCCAATTCACCCCGTAGGAGTTCCATCTGGCAAAAATCTAACATCGGATCAACAAAAAATCTATGAACTTATATGCAGACGATTTTTAGCGACACTTGCAAAAGATGCAATATCGGAAACCATAGATGTTTTAATTGATATTTCAGGGGAGGATTTTAAGGCAAGCGGATACCGATTGATTGAGCCCAATTGGAAAAACATCTACACGTATTTTAGGGAGAAAAGAAAACCACTTCCTGAGCTTTCTGAAGGCGAGAAAGTCAAAATCTCAGAAATCAAGTTAAAAGAAGATCAGACGAAACCACCAAAGAGATACACACAAGGATCGCTTATTGCTAAAATGGAGCAGCTTTCTCTTGGAACAAAATCAACACGCCATGAAATCATTAACAAGTTGAATTGGAGGAAATACATCACGCTCAAACCATTTGCACCGACACTTATTGCAATTGCAGTGATTGATGCTTTGAGCGATTGTGATGTCACCAAACCAAAAATGACGGCCAGGCTTGAAAAGGATATGAATGCAATATCAGAAGGAAAGAAAACTCTTAATGATACTGTAAAAGAATCAAGACAAATGCTTACAGAAGTGATGAATGAATTAGAAAAAGACAAAGAAAAAATTAAGATTAATATTAAAAATGCCCATAACGAGCAAAACTACGTAGGAAAATGTCCAAAATGTGGAAATGACATGGTTATACGATTTTCTAGGAAGGGGGAGAGATTTGCAGGTTGCACAAACTTTCCAAAATGTAGAAATGCGTATCCTCTGCCTCAAAAAGGAAAGATCACTAATACTGACAAGATATGTGATTCTTGTAAAGCACCTATCATTCAAGTGAAAGCCAAAGGTAGAAAATCTTTGGATATGTGTTTAAATCCAAGATGTCCAAAGATTACGGGACAGCCTTCAAGTGTAATAGGAAAATGTCCAAAATGTGGAAATGACATGATTGTGCGCACATCACGAAGCGGAGAGAGATTTGTTGGCTGTACTAATTTTCCTAGATGTAAAAATACTTATTCTTTGCCACAGGAGGGCAATATTGTTGCAAACGGCGTCTGTAATGCATGTAAAGCACCCACTGTTCAAATTAAACATGAGGAAAAAGAGACAAAAAATATATGTTTAAATCATGAATGTGTTTCTAGAAAATCTAAAAAGAAATAAAAATTATTTCAAATGAATTTTATGATCATTTGCCGTTAGCATTTTTTGCTTATATTGCCAAAACATTACCATTGAAAATATGATTGAATCAACCTAAATTATAATGTTTTCTCATGTTTTCTAAAATCTTCCATTTGCATCTGAGTCCTGGTGGAAAAACAACAAGATCTCCTTTTCCAAATTCTACCAGAATTGCTCCATTTTCATCAAAAACTTGAGCTTTTCCTTGCAATATGTAGCAAGTTTCCTTATCTGAATATTCCCAATCGAATTCAGATTCTTCCTTTTCCCAGACGGGCCATGTTTCAAACTCCCTTATTTCATTTTCATTTGGTTTTCTTACAGTTATCATTTCACAATCTCCTCCTCTGTTATGTAGCCTGTTACATATTTACTGGGTGTAACATCAAATGCAGGATTTTTTACAACTGTCCACTCCGGCATAATTGTTTTCCCATTGATTTTTGCAAGTTCGTCCCTTCCCCGCTCTTCAATTTTTATTTGACTTCCATCCTCTATGTTCTTGTCAAAGGTACTTACGGGTGCAGCAACATAAAATGGAATATCGTTTTCTTTTGCAAGTACTGCTTTTTCATAGGTGCCTATCTTATTTGCGAAATCGCCATTTTTTGCAATTCTATCTGCTCCTACTATGACCATATCTATTTCGTCATTTTTCATAAAATATCCTGCTGCATTATCGACAATAACCGAATGTTTAATGCCTTCCTGCATGAGTTCCCATGATGTGAGCAGACCTTGACATCTGGGACGTGTTTCGTCGGCATATACAAAAAGTTTTTTACCATTCCTATGAGCCAATCTAATTGGTGCCAATGCAGTTCCGTAGTCTACAGTTGCAAGTGCACCGGCATTACAGTGCGTTAGAATTCTCATACCATCTTCTATTAGTTTTTCTCCATTTTTTCCTATATTTTTACATCGATCGATGACATCCTCGACATAATTGTTTGCTGCGTCTATTGGATTTTTGCCTTTGTTTATTTCACCTTCCATGTAATCGATTGCATAGAATAGATCGTAAGCCGTAGGCCGTGTTTTACGCAGTTTATTTGCCGTTTCATGTATTTTCCCCTTTCCTAAAACCATTCCGTATGCTGCTGCTGCTCCTATTGCAGGTGCCCCACGAACTATCATGTCTTTTATTGCAAGTGCTATGTCATCAACTGTTTTTGCAGTGTAAATTTCAAATTTGTATGGCAGTTTTCTCTGATCGATAAACTTTACTGTGTTGTTTTCAAACCAGAACGCTCTATATTCTTTTCCTTCAATTTTCATAATGATTCCCTTAGAGTAATTAAGGCTGAATCCTCAGCTTCTTTTAAACTATTTCCAACAAATAAAACTCCACTATTTTTTATCACTAGGTTTTTACTCGTTCGCAGTATTTTTAAAACCTCTTTAGCTAGTTCAAAGGTTCCAGGTGGTTTTTCCTTTTCAGTTGTAGGTAGTTTTTTTACAAATCTTTCAGCTAATTTTTCACTGTTGAGGTGGATAACTGCGTTTACATCATCTCGTGCATGGTGTATAAGCCAGTGAACTGGTGTTTCAATATAGGGGTTTTTAGAACCTATTGCCAAAATAATTTTTTTTGTTGGATTATAATCAACAATTTCAAGGATATCATCTATTTGTATATCTCCTGTATTGCTGCTACTTCCATTTAT
>JAUWOO010000101.1 GCA_030612095.1 Thermoplasmatota archaeon
TAAATCACATTAAACTGGAGAGTGAAAAGTAGCAAGTACTCAAGACACATAAGCATACTACTATCGTTTGGTCATTCTAGATCTGATATTGATAGTTGTGACGGTGTTAACATATAGCGAGGAATACCCGCAGTAACCAAATAACTTTTAAGGAGAAATAGTAGTTAGGTGGATAAGAATGCTTATGTTGTGTAATCATTGTCATTTTGAATGGATTGCTGAAGAGATAAGCCGATGTCCGAATTGCAATAGTGGTAATGTTGGCCCACATCCAGAGCATTATGAAATTAGAAAGATTACCTCATGAATGGAATGTAGAAAAGAGCGAGTGGAGAGGATGGGATGCTATTACACTATGTCCTTTTGGAGGAAAAATAGCATATGGTTTAAAATTAACTCCCCACTCACTATACTATTTGTACTTCCTGGTATAAATATCTTCTTACATAGCCGAATTTAATGGCACAATGCATCAAATAGAAAGCAATCGTAACATTTAAGTTAGAATGGGAGTTTTAAAATTATAGGTTGGGGAAAAAGGAGTTATGGCAAAGAAATGGAAAAAATATATCACACGGATACCTTTCGCAGTAACAGCGGTATTTTCTATTTTTGCTGGTGTTTTCATTTTGTGCGATATATATAAAGTGGGGCTTAATAATGTTGAACCTCGCACAATGACTTATTTGGCAGTCGCATTAATATTTATGGGGATAACCATGATTATATTAGTGGATGACCTTTACAAAGTGAGAAAATGAATAACCATCGCTTGAAAGGGCGGTTTGAGATTGTAGATTTAGAATGATGGTGAGCAAACATGGATTTTGATATAAGTAGAAAAAAGATTAATATCTTCAAAATAGGAAAGCAATACTGTTTTAAAGCATATTTCAGTGATAAAGAGATTTTCAAAGAACTATCCGAATATTACAATAAAAAGAGATACCGATTTGAATGTGGTACGGCAAGTGAACGAAACAAGATTATCAAATATCTGTGGAAGGCTGGTTTTGATACGAAGCTCATTGAAGATATAAGTGAATACAGTGTGAAAATAGACAGGTTCAAAAAGTATGCGGACATTTTAAAAAACTCAATTGAACAAACAGAAATCGGCAGTGACAGGATATTTCTCATGAAAGACATGTTTTCTGTGGAACAAGCAATAGAGCAAGGTGCAGAGAACTATTCTGATTTATGGGTTGAATAATTATATCAAATCTGTATACTGCTATTTTTATTTTTGAGAATAACGAACTGTTCATAAACACAATTGTTATTCCCATCCTCACGATGGAAAGGGGGTTAACCAATGGAGACTTTTGGACAGAACTTACGCCGGATAAAAAAAATGTTTGAAGAGCATCAAAAAGACGATGATAAAAAGTGAAATAGCATTGAAAAAAGATTGATTTCATCCAGCATTCATCAACTTTTGGTAGTATTAACCTAAGTTTCAGAGTTTTATCCCACACATTTTGATGCGAATTGCTAGCTATAATGGTTGCAGGTTTCAATTTAGACAAATAATGTAGTAGGTATTACGTACTACTATATTCGAAGCAAAGTTTCCAGCAGATTTACTCCATATATCGCCTTCAATTTTTGATGAAATATCATAGCTGTAATGGGTAAAACTGTGAAATATGGGTTATCAAACAGTAACAGGAGTAAATAAAATGATTTAACAACGAAAGTTAATTTTTAGTTTTAATTGAGAAAAAACTTGTGTAATCTTCTAATAGCATGGAGTTTATCTTTGTCACCTACTTTTGCCCGCTCTATACCCAATCTAATTATCTCCGTGGATTCATCCATAGCCTTTCTATCCACAGGAAAAGGTACACCATCTTTGCCACCCACTGCAAAGCTATACTTAACGGGATCAGACCACGAAGGTTTATCACCATAGATAAGATCGGATATCAATGCAAGGGCTCTAACAGTATTTGATCCGACTCCCTTCATTGCAATGAATTCTTCATAGTTTTTTGGTTGAAAATCATATATCTCCCTCATTTTATTCCAATTTACGCTTCTGGGCATATTCAGACATTCAACAGATTCATGTTTCTGTTCGGGTAAACCCCAATTATACAATGTCCTCTGACTATGATGTCTTGTCAACTCGGCCCAATCGCTTCTAATATGTCCAGGGTTGTCATTTACAAGATCAATACATGTTTTTTGATTAGATTCACTTTCTTTAGCGGTCATATCCAATACAAATTCCCGGCATGTTTCCCCCATTATTGCATTATTTGGTTCACGGACAAAACTATCTACATGCTCAGAAAGCCAATGATACCGTCGAGCATAATTAGTCTCAGAATTCATCCCTTGCTGAATAACACCCCATAAACCACCTTCAGAGAATAAAAAAACATGATGATACAAATCATGCCCATCTTGTATAGCTGTATTATCAATCTTTGCAGCCATTCGACTAGAGTATTTTAATTTCTCTATTTTAGCTGTTGAAAAATTATAAAGTTCTCCGTTTTCCTCGATCTGCTGAAGTGTTTTTCTTGATGCTTTACCTTTACCACCAGCTATCGTAAAACCATATTCTTGAGGACGGATGGCTTCTTTTAGAGCTCCGCAGGTGACAGTAGTAGTACCGCTAGAATGCCAATCAAATCCCAAAACACAAGAAAGAGACTGAAACCAAAACGGGTCAGAAATCCTTCGGATGAATTCATCTTTACCATACTCGCATGACATCACTTCAATGATACCTCTTGATAATAGTACCATTCTTTTGAATAACCATTTTGGTGCTTTACCACCGTGTAATGGAAGATTTGCAACACCTGTTTTTGGCATATTTGCAGATATCTAGTGAAATAACTGGATATAATACCTTCTAGGAGGTAAGTAAAAGTATTCTGTGGCTTTGATGACATGTTAAAAACGTTTTGAATACTTTTAATGATCTCTGTTTTACATATATAAACCAAAAACAACCTTCATAGAATTAGAATGACGTGAGATACGGGGGACATGCCAGCATCCCCTACGAGCTGGCATCTCTGCCAATATTAAAATTATGAGATTTACTCCATTCCTTCCATCCCATCCTCCTTCCTTTCTTATAACTCACCCAAAACCGCATCATATGACAGTCTTTTTTAATGACACAACATATATTGATACTGGAAAATGAAACGACAACTAGCATCATTTGATATCTGTATGGTAGTATCAGAGCTACAAGAGCTACTGGGAAGTTACATAGATAAAACATATCAACTTACTCGTGACGAGTTATTAATTAGAGTTAATAATAGAAAAATCAAACAAAAAGAATCCATATTTGTCAGAAATGGTGAACTGATATGCACCACACAAAAAAAGTTTGAAACGCCTTTGAAACCCACAACATTTGCCATGACTCTTCGCAAGTACATACTAAACGGGAGAATTGCAGCAATAACACAACATGAATTTGATAGAATAATTAATCTGAAAATAAGCAAGAAAGAAGGAGAGTACACCCTCATAATCGAGTTTTTCTCAGATGGAAATATAATCCTTGTAAACCCTAATGGAAAAATAATACTACCCTTAATCAAGAAACATTGGGCACATCGTACAATAAAATCTGGTAGTGATTATATACCACCCCCTGCCCAAATAAATCCTTTTAATTTATCTAAGGATGAATTCACAAATTTGCTAAAAAAAAGTAAAGCAGATTTGGTAAGAACACTAGCCGTAAATGTCAATCTAAGTGGAACATATGCTGAAGAAATATGCAAAAGATCTGGCATCGAGAGGAATACTAAAATCGATAAGCTGACTGAGCACGACATCGAAAAAGTTTTTATTGAATTGTCAAACTTTTTAGAATTGTTCAAAAACAAAGAATTTCAACCAGTTTTAGTTAAAAAAGACGGTAAACCTATAGATATCTTACCGTTTGAATTTGAAAGCTATGAAAATGTGGATTTTGAGCAAGTAGATGGATTTACTAAAAACCTGCAAGAATTTATAAGCATTAAGAAAAAGACAAAAAAATCTGAGGAGAGTAATGCCGAGAAAAAACTTGGAAAATTAAATAGACAACTCTTACAGCAACAGGGGGCTGTTGACGAGTTGGGCGAAAAAATAAAACAGAAAAAAATAGAGGGAGAGCTTATTTATCTAAACTTTAAACAATGTGAAAATCTGTTAAATGAAATAACTGAGGTTTTAGAGTATAAGGACAAAAAAGAAAAAATTGAGAAAATCAATGAGCAGGAATTGGTAAAAGAATTTGATCCACTGTCAAATATGCTTGTTGTCCATCTCCCAGATACCAAAGGAAATATCTCTGAGGTGAAGCTTGATTTCAGAAAAAGTGTTGCCGAAAATGCAGAGAAAGCATACAATGACAGTAAAAAATATCGCAACAAGTTGGCTGGCGCACGGGACTCAATTGAGAAAACAAAAGGTCTGATAGAATCTGCTAAAAAGAAAGTTGTTGAAGAAAAAGATAAAAAGAAAAAAGTGGCAACTGGCAAAACTTTTTGGTTTGAAAGTTTTCGATGGTTCATTTCTAGTAATGGTAACATTGTCGTAGGTGGAAAGGATATCAAGAGCAACGACAAAGTTGTAAAAAAATATCTAAAGGATGGCGATAGATATGCTCACGCCGATATACATGGTGCTTCAAGTTGTATAGCGAAAAGAAAAGACATAGATAATGAAAATCTTCCAATATCTGAAAAAACTCTAGAAGAGACTTGCATTTTTTCAGCTTGTCATTCAAAAGCGTGGAAACAGTTTACCGAGGCTCAGGCATATTGGGTTCTCCCCGAACAGGTAAGTAAGACTCCCCAGAGCGGGGAATTCGTTCCAAAAGGCGCATTTATTATTCGTGGAAAAAGAAACTACTATAGATGTAAACTAGAATTTGCCGTTGGAGAAATAATGATGGGTGAAACAAGAAAGATCATGGGCGGCCCTGTTGAGGCTGTGAAAAAAAGAGCTAGTAAATATATAGTTTTGATTCCAGGCGATATGAAGAAGAATGTTATTGCACACAAACTAGCAAAGGCGCTTGATGCCCCTGTTGACCAGGTAGATAGGGTTCTTCCAGCAGGTGGTGTAAATATTGTTGAAACAGTGGGTTTTGAACTAAGCATGAAAAAGGAGTAATACATGAAGGTGATTTTTAAGGATCTTAACCACGGCGAGATAAAACTAATGCCTGAAAATCTTGACGATATATGGCACCTATACAACATCATCGATGAAGAAGATATAGTTCGAGGTCTCACTTACAGAACTGAAGAAGGACAAGACGATAAAATCCGATCTAAAAAATCCGAAAAGAGACGTATGAAACTTGGAATCAGAGTAAAAGAGGTGAAATTTCATGAGTTTTCAGATCGTCTGCGCATACATGGAATTATAGAAGAAGGACCTCAAGATCTTGGATCATTTCACACCTTAAACATTAACGCCGATGCCATGGATAAGATTTCCATCGTAAAAAAAGAATGGAAGCATTACCAACTGGATCGAATAGACGAGGCGGTTAAACTTCGTAACCAATCCATATTAACATTCATATCACTAGATGAAGACACAGCCACTATTGCAATTTTAAGACAGAGTGGCATCCAATGGATCGCAGATATTGATTCCAAACGTTCAGGTAAAATGTATGAAAGCAAAGATACCGAGAAAGAGTATTTTGGCGAGATCATTTCAATTATAAGAACGAATAAAAACAAGGATACACCTCTTGTTATAGTTGGGCCTGGTTTTACCAGGGAACATTTTGTGAAGTATGGAAAAAGCAGAGAACCCGCTCTTTTCGATAACTGTCTTGCCCATGGAACTGGTAATGCAGGTATGAATGGCGTTCAGGAGACGATAAAATCAGGCATAGTAGAAAACATTACAAAAGAAAACAGGGTGATATTTGAAACACAACTAATTGAAAAGCTTTTTGAAGAGATAAAAAAGGACGGTTTAGCAACTTATGGAGAACAAGAAGTAAACAGGGCTTTGAACAATGGAGCAGTAGAGAGACTGCTCATATCAGATGTGTTAGTCCGTGCCAAGAAGGGAGAGGATCTGCTCAGAATTGCAAAACAAAACAATAGTGAGTTTACTATCATAAATACAATGCACGAAGTAGGAAAAAAATTTGAAGGTCTAGGGGGTATTGGCGCCCTATTACGTTTCAAGATTTAGATTTTGGAAAGTTTATATCATTCCTCGTCCGTAGCAGAGGTTTTTGTAAAATTCGCCGCAAGCACCGTTATAGTCGCCACCTAGTCCAGTTGGAGGAACATCATCGTCATTATTGTCTTCTTCTGGTTCCTCAATATCAAAAACGTA
>JAUWOO010000049.1 GCA_030612095.1 Thermoplasmatota archaeon
TAGATGCAATGGCCAATGAGTGTCAATTGCATAGAATTTTTTGGGATCATCTAAAAATTTTTACAATTCTTTGACCGATTTTAGGGCAATATTTCTTTCCACTCATTTAATCCATGCAGAATTATTGGATGGGCTCTATTAAATCCAATGGGTACATCATTATTACTTGCTGATTATGATGTTAATAGGTGCATACCAAAATTGATGGTTTAGGGGTTCAAAGCCACACATTAAAAAATGAACCATATGTTACATTTAGCAGGAGAAAAATCCTTCTGCAAGCCGCTGGTGGGAATTGAACCCACGACCTATTCCTTACCAAGGAATCGCTATACCTCTAAGCCACAGCGGCGTTTTTTTTACTTCCATGAATATAGAGGGGTTTATTTTACTTTTTGCAAAACTGGGTTGAATGCGAACTTTAATTTATTGCTAATTATTTTGAGGTTGAGGTAATTATATATGAAATCCATAGATCTGCCCGATGTACAATCTGGCCCCTCGTCCTCTAATTTCAAGATAACTCGTGTGGGGGTAACCGGCGTAAAAAAACTTGTTCATATACGAAGACCAGACAAAAATACAGCTAGTCCCTTGGTAGTTAAAATGGATATCTTTGTTGATCTTCCTGCTTCTCAGAAGGGAAGTCACATGTCTAGAAACCTTGAGTTGGTTTCAGATATTATCGATGTGAATCATCAAAAACCTGTTTCTGACCTTGAATCGTTCTGTGCCACGATAGCAAAACTTCTTCTAAAAAAGCACGAATATGCGACCTTTTCTGAAGTAAAGGCAGAGGCAGATTATTTTCTAGAAAGAACATATCCTTCTGGTAAAAAAGGATTAGAGCCATATAAGTTACTTGCCGAAGCCAGAGCAAACAACGACGGAGAAATAAAAAAACTCATCGGTGTAAAAGTTATTGGTATGACTGCTTGTCCCTGTGCCATGGAAGTCATAAGAAAACTTGATGGATATGGTGAGAAAGATGTTCCCCCAACTCATAATCAAAGGAATATCACCACCCTTATGATAGAGGTTCCTGGTGATGATAGATCTGTTGATGCAAATGATTTAATAGATATTGCAGAACGATCATTTAGTATTCCAACTTATGGAATATTAAAACGTAGGGAAGAAGGACAACTGGTTTTTGATGCCCATAAAAATCCAAAATTTGTCGAAGATGTGGTCAGAGATATTTTAGATGCTATCCTAAAGAAATACGTGGAACTACACGACGATGTATTGGTTGTGGTTAGAAGTGAGAGTGAGGAATCTATTCACAAACATAATGCATTTGCTGAACGTGTGACAACCCTTGGTGAACTTAGAAAATAGACTTTTTACTGGCAAAGCTTTAAATTAAAATTATAGATTACAGCGTTTCATGGCAAAGTATCATATAGCTTGGTTACCTGGTGATGGTGTCGGAAACGATGTAATGGATGCTGCAAAAATCGTTCTTGATACCATAAATCTTGACGCAGAGTATATCTCTGGAGACATAGGCTGGGAATTCTGGAAAACAGAAGGTGATCCACTACCAGCTAGGACTATAAAACTCTTGAAAGAAACAGATTGTGGTCTTTTTGGTGCCATCACGTCAAAACCTAATGATGAAGCACAAAAGGAACTTGCACCTGAACTTAAAAACAAGGGATTTGTTTATTCTAGTCCTATAGTGCAACTGAGACAAACATTTAACCTACATACAAACTTGCGTCCTTGCAGGGCATTTGCAGGAAATCCATTGAATTATCGTGATGACATTGACTTGGTTGTTTTCAGAGAGAACACTGAGGGACTTTATGCAGGTGTTGAATTTCAACCGGTTCCAAATGAAGTTTTTAATGCACTGATGTCGCATAAGAAGATGAAGAAATTTGAAAATGTTCCACTAGACGATATGGCAATTTCAACCCGTATCTTTACTCGGAAGGCATGTCAAAACATTGTCCGTCAGGCATTCGAATATGCAAAGGAGCATAACCGTAAAAGTGTAACACTTGTTGAGAAACCAAATGTTATCAGAGAAACCAGTGGAATGATGGTGCAAGAGGCACGTAAGATTGCCAAAAATTACCCGGGTATTGAACTTTGGGAGACTAACGTTGATGCAATGTGCATGTGGCTTGTTAAAAACCCTCAGATATATGAGGTTTTAGTCTCATCAAATATGTTTGGCGATATTATTTCAGATCTTTCTGCTCAACTTGTTGGCGGTCTTGGGTTCGCAGCTAGTGGAAACATTGGAGATGACTTTGCTGTCTTTGAACCGACTCATGGCTCAGCACCGAAATACGCAGGAATGTATAAGGTAAATCCAACTGCTATGCTAATGTCTGTGAAGCTTATGTTAGATTGGCTTGGTGAGAAAAAAGATGCTAAAAAATTAGAACAGGCAATAGCTAATGTAATCAAAGATGGTAAGGTAAGAACCTACGATCTTGGTGGAGATAACACTTCGCTAGAGGTTGCAGAAGAAATAGCAAAGAAATTTGAACAGCTTTAAAGGATGATAAAAGTCATCCATCCTTTCTATTTTTCATCCAGAAAACTCTTTAAATAGGCATATATTACCCGTCAGGGATTGGAGGCTAATTTATGGCAGATAAAAAGAAAGTAATTATAATGGGTGCAGCAGGCAGAGATTTTCACAATTTCAATGTTTATTATAGAGAAAACGAAAACTATGAAATTGTGGCATTTACAGCGACACAAATACCTGATATTGCAGGTAGAAAGTACCCACCAGAACTATCCGGTAAACTTTATCCAAATGGCATACCAATCTATCCAGAAGACGATTTAGTTAAACTGATAAAAGAAAACGATATTGATGAAGTTATTTTTGCATACAGTGATCTACCATACCCTTATGTTATGGAAAAATCTGCAATGGTAAATGCAGCAGGTGCTGATTTTATTTTACTTGGGCCAAAAAGCACCATGGTCAAGTCAACAAAGCCAGTTATAGCAGTCTGTGCAGTTAGAACGGGATGTGGAAAATCACAGGTATCTCGGGAAATATTTGAAATCTTGGGTAAGAAAGGCATCAAGGTTGCTTCTATTAGACATCCTATGCCCTATGATAAAGATTTGACAACACAGATATGTCAACGGTTTGCAAGCTATGAAGATCTTGATAAATATAATTGTACAATTGAGGAGCGAGAGGAATACGAGCCGTACGTAGATATAGGTGGAGTAATCTTTGCTGGCGTTGATTATGAAAAAATCCTCAGAGAAGCTGAAAAGGAAGCAGATGTAATTATCTGGGACGGCGGCAACAATGATTTTTCTTTTTACAAACCTGATTTGCTTATAACAATTGCTGACTCGCACCGTGCAGGTCATGAAATAGCATACTATCCTGGTGAGATGAACGTGAGGGCTGCTGATATTGTAATTATTAACAAGGTAAATACAGCGGACAAAGCGGACATAGAAACAGTTCGTAAAAATGTAAAAAAGATTAACCCCTCTGCTCAAATTATTGATGGTATTTCATCAGTAATTGTCGATGACGGTGATAGGATTGCAGGTAAGAGAGTACTGGTTATTGAAGATGGGCCAACGGTGACTCACGGTAGTATGAAATATGGTGCTGGTACTGTTGCGGCAAAAGATAACAACGCAGGCGAAATCATTGACCCAAGAAGCTTTGCGGTTGGATCTATTACTGAAACATTCAACAAATATAATCATTTGACAAATGTTCTTCCAGCCATGGGATACGGTGATAAACAGACAAAAGAACTAGAGGAAACCATAAACAATACCGACTGTGACATTGTTGTCAGTGGAACGCCTATTGACCTAAATCGGGTTTTAAAATCCAGTAAGCCTATTGTACGTGTAAGATACGGCGTGGGAGAAAAAACCGCTAAGGAACTGGAAAAAATAGTCGACGATTTCACAAAGAAGTTACTTTAGTTTGCCCCCTTCAAGGGCAAACTGTGCAAGTAGTGCTTCTAGTTGTATATGCTCATTACTACCTTCGGTCAGTCTAAACTCTGTTTCCCCTGCCTTTTCTATAAGTCGTACCTTATTTTTGTCTGGTATGGCAAGGTCAAATATTGTTTGGTGAATTTGCTTTATAATGTCTTCTCCACTCAATCCATACTTTATCAGGAGATCATATAGTTGATTTCGTGCAGCCATAAAATTACCAGATAATGCAGAGTTGATCAACTTTTTTACGTCCTCTGGTTTTGCTGTGGCAGCTGTTTCATAGAGAAGTTCGGCTGTTATTTTCTTATTTACAGATGCACCCACCTGTAGAATGTTTATTGCTTTTCTAAGATCTCCTCGAGATATGAAAATAAGTGTTTCGAGCCCATCTGGTGTTATCTCAAGTTTTTCATTGGAAGCAATCTTTCTCATGTACTTTTTTATGTCATCTGATTTAATAGGTCTGAATCTGAAAACAGTACACCTGGATTGTATCGGTTCTATGATCTTTGACGAGTAATTTGCAGATAGGATAAACCTACAGATATGCGTGTATTTTTCTATTGTTCTGCGCAGAGCTGCCTGTGCATCAGATGTAAGCGAGTCAGCCTCATCCAGAAATATTATTTTAAAACTTGCTTTTCCCATAGGTGCAGTTCTTGCAAAATTCTTGATTTTTCCCCTGATGATTCCTATTCCCCTTTCATCACTGGCGTTTAATTCGTTAAAATTCTGCTTCCAGGTATCTCCAAATACCTCCTTTGCGAGAGCTAGGGCTGAAGTAGTTTTACCGGTACCTGCTGGCCCTGCAAACATAAGGTGTGGTACGTTCTTGATTTTTGCATATGCCTTTAACCGTTCGATTATTTCACTTTGACCCGCTACGTCATCAAGTGTCTTTGGCCGGTATTTCTCAATCCAGAGATCATCCATTGTAAATCAAGCCATGAATGCGTTTCACTGATTAATGCTTTTTGTCCAGTAATTCAGTAATGAGGTCTGGAAATCTATCCATATTGCGTGCAAAACGGTGGTCATCATGTAAAAATCTAACAGTGGCCTCTTGTGCCCTTGCAAATTCAAGAACCCAATTAGGGGGAACTATTTCATCTTCTGTTCCTGCAAATATAAAAATCTCGGCACCTAATTTTTCATTAAAAAGCCTGTCATCCTTCATATCGGCAAGTATGCTCATTGGCATATCTTTGATGGTGCTTATATCTATTGATGGTGGGATCACTGCAGGGTTAAGCAGTATAATTTGTTTAACATTTGAATTTTCAAGGGTGGTTTTGGCTGCTAGAAAACCTCCAAGAGATGAGCCAATAAGAATAGCATCTTTGTCATGTTTTATCTCTTTGGCAATACGTCTTAGGCAATTGGAGATCACTATGTCTTCTGGTTTGCAATCTCGGTATTTTATTGCTTTGGCGTTTAGTTTCTCCTTGAATATAATTCCTTTAGCTCCATCTGGACTCGACTCATAACCATGAATATAGTATAACATATTGCCCTATCTCAATTACAAGTCCAAAACAAGTATGCGACTTATATAATTTCTAGCCTGGGAACAAAATAAGTACAGAACCGATTGGTGTTGGTGAACTCAGGCTGAAGAAAGTTTAATTTCGTTTACATGACTTTTTTTGTTTGAATTAATCCTAAGCATTTTTTACGGAAATGAAATCAGTGTAAAAAGGAGAAAGGAATGGTTTAGAGAAACTTCCAAACTCAATGCTTTCGTTCATTGGAATGTCAGAATTAAATCCTGACATTGTCTAAGGTGAATCCTTGGGTTCATTCTCATTTGTTGCTAGACTTAAAGGTATTGCAGTTACAATCAAACAATGTGCAAACAAACATAACTAATATTTTCCGTTTTATTTTACTTACCCTCAAGTGTCTTGTCAGACTCATTTTGTAAGTCTAACGCCAAGCCATAAGACATGTTTTACTTATTGTATATGGGCCGATTTGAAAACCTTGGGCGGTTGCTGTTGCTTCACCTGCATTAGATGATGTTGCCGTTATTGTTATTGTCACTGGTCCATATCCTTGAGCCTCGTTTGTTGAAATCATATACGCTTGATTATATTCAATATTTCCAATGTCATCAGATATTGTTATGTCTATTGAATCGTCAGATCCGCCCGTTACTGTGAATGTGTATTGGACATCCTGAATTGTATCAAGCCCATCAGTATGTATAATCCCCCCAACACGTCTTAATCCACTCAGCATACTTGCACCAAAGACTCCCACTCTTAATTCAGATTCTGGGTCAGCTGAAGCAGACAACGTACAAACTGGTATGGTTATCAACAGCGTACAAACAAATATTCCAATTATTTTTTTCTTCATTTTTTATTCCTCCTTTTAATATTGTATGATATAATTACTCCCTTCTGCATAATCTTTAACGATTTCTCCTAAGAAAAGTACGTATGTGACTGGTTCAAATGGTGTTCTTATTGCCGTCCAAGCATAAGTCTCTTCAAGAATATCATCAGCGTGAACATCACCTAGAATTTCTTTTGGTACAACCCACGTTATCGTATCATCAGATTCACACATATGCTCTTCTATTTCTGTGGAAATCCAATCTCTAGATTGTCCAATCTCTTCTCTTAAAAACGATCCTTTCTGTGTACCAAACAACACTATATGGCTTCCCACACTAAATTTGGTTCCCTTATATGTCCAATGTATAGAATAGATCTGCCTCCAATATTTGAAACTAAGATCCATTACTTTCAGAGTAATATGTAAATTCTCTGCGTCATCTTGAAACCAACCCTTCTCTATATCTATAAAGGATGGTTGCCAAGCAAAGCTAAGTGGACCAAATAGGTCACTAGCTTCATCTTCTATTTCCGGGTTTTCAGGATCTCCGGCCATTGTTGTTAGTGGCAGCATGGTTACAATCAACAGCATACAAACAAATATTCCAATTATTTTCTTTTTCATATTTTATCTCTCCTTTATACAATCTCTCTAGCATAGTAGAATAATGCTTTTCCATCAAATGTCGATATATGCTCGCTTTCATTATACTCATAGAGTCCTTTGTAAAGATATATAAATATCACAAATTTTCCATCATGATCTCCTTCAGGAGATGATATTTCCCCATTTGCTCCATACTTTATCCAAATCCATTTAGAAGAACATATGTTGGTAGAAGGATTATTCATATAGCGACGAAAAATAAGACAATTGTCGGTACCTGACAGCTCAATGTCAGAATTGAAACCTGATATTGTCCAAGGTGAATCCTTGGGTTCATTCTCATTTGTTGCTAGACCTAGAGGTATTGCAGTTGCAATCAACAGCGTGCAAATAAATATTCCAATTATTTTCTTTTTCATATTTTACCCCCGCTGAAACATTTTAATAACTCTGTTTTGATTAATTAGTATTTACTTATAAAGTGTGTCATCAAAAAATTGTGCAAAATACGAAAAAATGATGCAAATTAAAGTAGTATGAACAATAATAGCTATAAATCCAGGCTGGGAAAACTATGCTTTTGGGGTATTACGTGGGCTACTTCCTCTTGGAAAAAGGGTCAAATGGAGATATTTTTCATTTTGACATTTTAACCGGTTATGTTTATAAAGGATCAACGTGCGAGGTAAACATATGGGAAAATTGACAAACGAAGAAAAGGAATTAGTTCTCAAGTTTCTAAAGACAAATTTGGGAAACAATCCTTTAGTGAAGGAAATTACTATAAAAGAATCAAGCAAATAGACAATGGCGAACCAAGGTTGAGGAAGATATCATAAATTCAGTGAAATATCCTTGTTACAAACAATTGAAAACTTGCAATCATTACAGATGCCGTTGGGACTTGACTCACATCCATGGATATAATATAGCATACTATCTTACTGTGCCTGGTATGTTTCTAACGAGTTATTATGTCTATGTACACTCTACGATTTCTGGGGCCATCTCCTTCATAGAAGAATATATGTTGCCATGTACCCAGAACTAGTCTTTTGTTTTCTACAAGCACCGTGATGGATGATCCTAGAAGACTTGTTTTAATGTGTGCATCACTGTTTCCCTCCATATGGTGATAATCTCCACCTTCTGGTATGATCTTCTTTAATGTTTCAATAATATCACGTTGTACACTGGGATCTGCGCCTTCGTTTATTGTTATCCCTGCTGTTGTGTGGGGTACATAGACAATTACATGTCCTGTTTGGATGTTTTCCTTGTTTATCATCTCCTGAATATCGCTGGTAATGTCAATCATTTCATTTTTCTTTCTGGATTTAACTTTTAATTCCCTCATAGAAATCAACAAAGAGGTTATTGCCTGTGTTATTTAAAAAATATCCTAATTTTCTAGGTAACATTTTTGTAGTACTCATAGTTACACAGCCGCTAAGTGAATAAGATATGAAAATGAAACCAGATGCGATTCTTTTTGACATGGATGGCGTGCTAGTCGACTCGTTGGATTCGTGGCGAGCTTCCCTAAATGCTGCTTTAAAGGCACATAATCATCAAGAGATTACAAAGGAAGAGTTCATTGAGAAATATTGGGGCTATGATCTGTATGCTACCTTGGACAAGATAGGGCTGGATCATGAGATAGTAACAGCCTGTAATGAGCTGTATCAGGAGCACTTAGACAAGGTAACGATGTATCCGGACGTGAAAGATACTCTTCAAAAACTTAAGGGGTACAAGAAAGGAATTATAACTAACACACCAAGGAATAGAGCCATTCAGGTTATAAAGAATTTTAAACTTGGACGATACTTTGATACGGTTGTTACAAGTGATGACGTTGACAGGGGAAAACCGAGTCCCGATATTGTGTTGAAAGCATGTAAAAATTTAGGTGTTGAACCAGTAGATGCTGTAACGGTTGGTGATACTGGTAGTGATGTAGAAGCAGGAAAAGCCGCAGGTTGCGCTGTTATTGGGATGAATATAGATGCTGATCTTACTGTCGGAAAGATGTCAGACTTAACTGAGATTTTTAAACTATAAACCGAGATCTCGCACCCCTGTGAACTTTCTTTAGTAACGCGAATTAAATAACTGTCCGATTTGAATTTTATTGTGGTACTGCTATATAGTTCCATCGAGGTAGATACTCATCGAATCTGATTCTCATATTTTCTTTAAAACCTTTAGAGGCTTTTCGCCCGGTTTCGTAGATGGTATCGATGATTTCAACGGTCACTTTTAATCCTGTTTTGGTTTTGGTTTTTTCGATTAAACTTTTGACTGTATCTACATCTTTGAATACTACTCCTTGACAGGCTCTGGTGACATGAGGAAATATCCTGTTTTCTTCTTTGATGAGATCATTATTGCTTATTTCTACACCATTTTTCGTGATAATCCAGTCCGAATCTTCATCTTTTCCATCTATGATAGTTCCTCGTTTGGCAGGCATAGTCCTAATATATTTGGATTTATAGAAACTATACTTGAGATAAGTTTCTCTTCCCTTCAGCCACTCTAGTAACGTATCCTTAGCTTCTTCCGTAAAATATGTATGGTGGGTGTTTCCGTTTTTTGTAAATGCACTAGGAATTGTAATATTTCTCTTTTCGATATTGATATCATTAAACGTGAGATGCAATGCTTCACTTATCCTCATCCCAGAGCTTGACATCATGAGGAATAATGCCTTTGATTTTACGTCAGCATGTTGAAGGATTTGCTTGAGTTGAGAGTTAATTGGTTTTACATTATCAGTTACTGGTGCTCTTCCCTTGGGATATGTTTTTAAAGATGTAGCTACTTTGGAGTAATGAAAGGAGTGGTGAATCATGAAAATATCTAGCCCTGCATTTGAAAATGGAGCGCCTATACCAATTGAATATACTGGAACTGGAGACAATATTTTGCCACCATTGGCATTTAGTGATGTTCCTGAAAATGCAAAAAGCCTTGCAATCATTTTGGATGATCCTGGTGGACCATTAATAACATTTGTCCACTGGACTGTTTGGAATATACCATCGGATACTATGGGAATTTCGAAGGGTGAAAATATTACATATCCTCAAGGTAGGAACAGCCTCCGAAAACAGGGGTATCTAGGACCATGTCCCCCGTTTGGAAAACACCAGTATTTTTTCAAACTATATGCATTAGATACACTGCTTGATCTAGATCATGGTGTCTCCAAAAAAAAGTTAGAAAAAACGATGTCTGGACATATTTTAGCAGAAGCGCAATTAACATGTACTTTTCATAAATGAAAGTTACGATTCAAGGTTTAGATGCTTTGTTTTTTAAAGCGGGATCATTGGATCGAGACCATACTTTCCTTTATCAAAGTATTGTTTTTATTTTTTTTGCTTGATATATGTTAATGTATCTACTTAGAATAACTTATCAAATTATTATAAACATTATTATATTACAAAAATGTCAATTTTTTATGGAATATGGATATTAAGATAATTTGAATTCCAATTTTTTATTTTTCTACCTGCATACTTAGGTGCAAACAAAAGTTATATGGGCATCTAAATATCAAAATGACGTGTATGAGTATGATACAATGAATGGGTTTCTCAGTCAATCAATCCGCTTTGGGGATCCGTTATTAACCACAAGAGATTTATCTTTCATCAATGGTAAATTTCATTTAGATGATGATTAAATTATTAGAAATTTCCCATCAATGGGGGCAAGTACCGTGGATTATTTAGATTTTATTGAAAAATATGTCCCTGAAGATTTAATATCGCAAAACAACTTCTCTCAACTTAAAGATATTGCTGACAATTTCCCAAGTGATTTGACAAGTTTTTTAGGCTTTGAGAGTCGTTTGATAGAACCTGAGCCGCAAGCAGATTATCTTTTTGCTATTTCTTCTTTAAAAGGGGAACGTGATGCCCTAGCAAATCTAATAAAAAATGGCAATTTACCAGAGACTTTTCTTAATAAGTCTGAGTGGCAAAATATAGGTAATTTTGCCGAGATGTGGTCAGATTCCAATTCCGTTTTATATGACAAAATCATTGGTCTTTGGTTAGAATTTGACGCAGATAATTCCTTTTGTGAAGCTCCAATCCCAAGTATTTTCCTGCAAACGGCCTCCTTGCGTATTAACAATCCAGAGGATATAGAAAAATGTAGGTGGGTTACAAAAACTGCAATACCAATACTAACAGGTCGCCCAGTTTCTAAAAAAGTGGAAAAATTTTTTATAAACACACTAAAAAAATTACCAGATGGGGCATCAGTTTTTCAGGTAGCCGCTATGCTATCTAGAAATTCAGAAGGAATTCGTCTGGTTATCAAGAGAATACATCCAGATAAGATTGTTTCATACCTTAAATCGCTTGGATGGGCTGATGAAGATGAAGGATTGATATTATTATTAAATGAAATTAAAAAAT
>JAUWOO010000131.1 GCA_030612095.1 Thermoplasmatota archaeon
TCTCATATTATTTAAAAACTGTTTGTTTTTGTTCGGGAAAAACCAAACGTTGTTTATTCAATGTAAAATTATAAATTGTAATCTTCGTTTTAAGTACATTTATAAACATGAAAAATATACATATTTTCGTTGTAGGCCATGGAAAAAAATAAATCAAATAATCAAAAAGATAGATGGATAGGTGTAAACGAAACAAATAAAAATGAAATTCTCGAATATGTAAAAGAAAGACGTGCAAAAGGCAAGTATGAAAAAACCATATATGGGGAAACGACAACACTCATTAAACTAGCAAGATTTTTGAAAAAAGAATTTAGATATGCAACAGAAAAAGACATGAAAGACTTCTTTTCAGACAAGGAAATTGTAAAATCTCCAATCTCAGCAGATCTATATGCAACTAGAATAATGGCTTTTTATCGATGGGGGCAATGGCAAAAAGAGAAAATCAAAAGAAAACAAAGACCTGACATTATGGATTGGTATGAACACCAAACAACAAATTATAGAAATAAATACTCTGACAAAAAGGCAAAATGGTTCATTCATAGAAAGGAATATGATAAACTCATTCTAACATCACCTAATGTGCAAGATAAAGCATTATGGGAAGTCTTCTATTTAACAGGTGTAAGACCAGACGAAGTTCTCAGCATGAAAATAAAATCATTTAAAGAATTATCTCAGAGATATGAACTACACGTATATGGGTTAAATAAGACCAGATCAATTCCATTATGTGAAATTCCACACCACCTTATGAGATGGTTAAAAGAACATCCTGGCGGAAAAAAACCAGAGGCGGAACTCTGGCTTTCCTACTCCAATCGAACATTCAATCAACCTTTAGCAAAAGTAAAAAGCATCGAAGACCGATTCAAAAATGCACTTAAAAGAGCTGAAATAGATAGACACTTGACACCAAAATGCTTCCGAAAAACACGAGCAACAATAATATTTGGAGAAAAAAAACTAACTGATACAGAAATAGGTTTGTTTTTTGGATGGAAACCTGGTGAAGTCCCAAAACGAAGACTTGATTATGATTTAACGGGCCATGAAGATTTAAAAGAAGAAATATTTGGTAAATCAACAATATCAATTCCACGAGAAAAATTCGAAAAGGAAAATAAAATATTAATTAGGAAGCAACAGGAGCAAATAGACATATTATCAGAAGACATACTAACTCTTAGAGGGGCATTAGTAAAAAAAGGAATTATCGCAGTTGGAAAGGATAGTCCCTGTTCAAATGAACCTGGTTTACCATTGGTAGCATTAAAAAAACAATATCGCAAAGATAGATTATAGGGTGTGCATATCATGCTTAAACATAAGGTATAAATTCCAACTTGACATTACCATTAAATTGTATGGAAAAAGATGAGCTTATCCAACTACTTAAGGAATGTGGGGCAATACAGTTTGGGCGTTTTGTATTGACATCAGGTGCAATAAGTGATTATTATATCGATATCAAAAAGGCAAGCACTAGTCCAAACATACTAGAAAAGATCGCACAGGCAATGGCTGAATATGCCAAAGGTTATGACCTTCTTGCAGGCATGGAGCTTGGTGCCGTGCCTTTGGTTGTGGCTCTATCACTAGAAACAAAAATCCCCTATGTAATCATTAGAAAGGGGGAGAGGGGACACGGAACTGGTAAACAAATCGAAGGGGAAAATGTTAAAAATAAGAAGGTTCTGGTTATAGAGGATGTTACAACAAGTGGAGGCTCACTAGTAAAAACATTAAAAATTCTTCGTGAAAACCAAGGGAAGGTTGACGAGGTTTTAGTAGTAGTGGACCGAGAAAGCGGAGCAGAGGAAAGGCTACGAGATCTTGATGTACGCTTTATCCCGCTCTTATCTGTAAGTGATATTTTAAAAAAGTAGACTAAATTAAATAATGGAATTACATATTGGGAAAAGTTTGGGGAGTGATTAATTTGAATATACTGGTAGTTGGCGGTGGTGCTAGGGAACATGCAATTTGTGATGCTGTTTGCCGTTCAAAAGGCGACATAAAGCTCTATTCTGTCATGCACAACCTAAATCCTGGAATAAAATATCTATCAAAAGACTTTCTACAGGAAAAAGAGACTAACGTGCCACAGGTTGTAAAATATGCAAAGGAAAAAGAGATTGATTTAGTTATTGTTGGACCGGAGGCACCCTTGGAAGCAGGGCTGGTAAACGAGTTAAACAAGAATGGCATCGATGCGTGTTCTCCAACTAAAGAAGCAGCTAGGATTGAAACAGATAAAGAATGGATGCGAGATCTTCTTAAGAGATATAAAATTCATGGCCAATTAAAATGTGAGAGTTTTACAGATGTTCAGAAGGCAAAAAGATTTATTGATGATTTAAACGGCGAAATAGCAATTAAACCTATAGGACTTACAGGTGGTAAAGGAGTCAAGGTAGCTGGCGATCATTTTCATGGAGTGGATGATGCACTTACATACGTAAAAGAAGTAATTGATGAGAAGATTGGAGGGAAGGCAAAGGTTTTGATAGAAGAAAAGGCAGTGGGTGAAGAGTTTACATTGCAGGCCTTTTCTGATGGGTACAGTATACTACCATTTCATGCCGTTCAAGATCATAAACGATTACTTCCAGGTGATGAAGGCCCCAACACAGGCGGTATGGGATCATACTCGTGTGCTGACGGGCTGCTGCCTTTTTTATCAAAGAGCGAGTATGAAGAGGCTGCCGTCATCTTACAAAAGATAGTCGAGGCATTAAACAAAGAGGGGTGCAAATACATAGGCCCAATATATGGACAGTTTATGGTTACTACAGATGGGCCAAAGATAATCGAAATTAATGCACGTTTTGGCGATCCTGAGGCAATGAATGTTCTACCTATTTTGGAGACGGATTTTATTGGAATATGCAAGGCCATGCTTGATGGCAGTATTAGCAATGAAAAAATACGGTTGGAAAAAAAATCTACCGTGTGCAAATACATAGTGCCAGAGGGATATGGTGTTAAAAGCAGGGTGGGAGAAAAAGTTCTTGTTGATGAAGAAAGCATAGAAGATACAGGCTCAAGATTGTTCTATGCATCAGTCAATAAGGATAATGATAATATCTATACTACTAGTTCGCGTTCGCTAGCTATTGTTGGCATAGCAGACGACTTATATGATGCAGAGAAGATATGTGAAGAGGCATTGAATCATATAAGTGGAGAACATATATTCATCCGCCACGACATAGGCACGGCAGAACTTATTGAAAAACGAACGGAACACATGAGAAAGTTACGCGGAATGTAAAATGAAAGAAGAAATATTTGTGTATTTTATTGGTACTGCAGGTTCTGGAAAATCTACGTTAACAGACACTTTTAAACGATGGACTGAACTTCGAGGAGTGGATGCTATAACTGTCAACCTTGATCCCGGTGCTGAAAATCTCCCATATGAACCTGATGTTGACATACGTGATTGGATATCTCTAAGAGAGGTAATGGAGTCTCATGGATTAGGACCTAATGGTGCACAGATAGCATGTGCCGATATGCTAGCACTCAACACATCTGACATTAAAAAAAGCATAGAATCATTCAAAACTGATTATATTCTAATGGATACGCCAGGGCAACTAGAGCTGTTTGTTTTTCGTGAATCGGGGAAATACATAGTGAAATTTCTAAACCCACAGCGATCCATCACAGCTTATTTACTTGATCATGCCTTAGCCAAGACAGCATCTGGTTTTGTCTCACAACTTTTATTATCCATCAATACCAGCTTCCGATTGAATCAACCACAGATTAACATTCTAAGTAAAGCAGATATGCTAATGGAAGATGAAAAGGAGCAAGTAATACGATGGTCCAAAGACACAGGTGAGTTATACAATGCAGTTATAAATGAAGAAGCATCAGTACACCGAGAAATGAGTGAGGGAATATTACAAATGATACAAAGTTTCGGAAGCCATGCGATGCTTAACCCCACAGGCAGAGAAGATTTTTTTGGCATAGAGGATCTTTATACCACGATACAGCTTCAATTTGAAGGCGGGGAAGATTTAATGAGTGACTAAAAAGAAAATTGTTTAATTGATCCGTAACTCCATCTTTTTTACGTAATAGTTATGTTTTATCTTTAATTCTTGCGATCATATAATATTGCTACTCCTTATAATTCCTAAAAGGAATAATTGAGGCTATGAGTTTTACATATTATGTATTTACGTAATAACA
>JAUWOO010000084.1 GCA_030612095.1 Thermoplasmatota archaeon
AAACTACATCCATGCATCAAGGCCCTTTTGTTCTGTTGATGCCATATCTGACAGTCCAAATGCTCCTTGTATATAGTTTTCAATCATCTTTTTGTACCACTTTAGATCAATTTCTGCCGTATCTTTTAGGAGATCAATAGGATACATATAATCAATAGGTTTTACACCACTTTTTGATGGTTTTGTAATGCCTGGGAGTGGTCTTTTCGTCACCACGAAGTTAAGTTTTACACGACTTTTTATTGGATATCCAAGAAGATCCCCTAACGCTTTAGAACGTTTTGCAAAAGTAGAATCCGACCCATCTTGATTTACTTTATATCTTTTTGCAGGTTGAACAGATTGTATAAGTGTTAAATCGCTTAAATTGACTTTTGATAAATCCAGCGTTGATACTATCTCTTTTGTGTTATTTCGTATGCTATTCTTTATTGCTTTTCTTGCCTCTTCTTCATCTGTCCAACTTGGGTTTTCCTTAAGTACGTTCATCATAATGGTTTTAAGTACTTTTCTTGCAATGTTTGCTTTATCAGATCCCTTGAAGTTATTTCCCTTTGCAATCATCTCAATTTTTCCGTTTTTATTATCAAAAATAAGATAATTCTTATGTTTTACAAAAATCATACCATCATGAATCTCAGGCTCCAACTCAAAATCAGAATAATTCAAAGCCTTCTGCCACCTGCTGTTACACTCATTAATGGATTCCAAAGCAATATCGGGCTTTGTAAGCCATTTTTCTTTCTCATCTGCAATTGAAATACCTAGAGATTTTGAAAACTCTGGGACATTGCCAACTGATTTAGAACAACCCAGATAAATTCCATCAGTGTCTCCGTAGACTACGCGTATATCTTTATCTTTCAGATAATCCAAAGTGTCTGCGAGAATTGCCTGACCCTTTGTAGTAATAGCAGCGGCACCCCAAAGATTAAACTGGCGACCAGAAACATTAGGGGCACTAAGAATACCATGACTTCCTGCATTTCTAGCTCCTTTGACACTTTGATACATCATTTTAAGTTGCTGTAGCTCTAAACCGCCTCCGGTTTTTTTCATCTCGTTTAGTTCCTTTTTTATCTTGGCAATCATGCTCATAATGCCAGTCATTGCACAATTAACAACTCCTGGTTTATCATCGATTTTTATACCTAGCATGTATCCTTTATCTGCATATGTGTCTTCTTTTGAAATCTCCCTCCAGTTAACATCTCTACTGTCTAGATATTTTTTCGGAATTTTCTTAAGCCAAATCCAGTCATCAGGTGTTTCATCTTTACGTGCAATTCTTACGGTATCTGCACCAACATTCATTGCTTTTAGAATAGTTGGATACATTGCCCCGACATCAGCGACAATAACATACCACCATGGGATAAAATCAGAAAACGCTTCTTTATCTGGTTTTATTGTCATTCCACCTGGAAAATGATAATTAAGACGTTCATCAGGATCTTTTGCCCTTTCATTGTAAATGACATAAGGATATTCCATCCATCTGGGCATTTCATCTCCATATTTTACAACTCGGACGAATTCTTTAGATAGTTGTTCTTTTGTTTTTTTTGCTTTTCTTACTATTTCTTCACTTGTGTTACATTCTTTAAAATCTCGTAATAAGACTTGTGAAATAGACATGACTCTACAGATAGGTGGCATTATTTTCTTTTGCACTGCACCCCTGATGAGAGACATATGATCCCACATGTTGACTGCACCAGAAGAAAGAAGCATGTCAAAAGACATGCCTGTGGTAAATGCGAGAGGTAATGCCTGTTGGATAAGATTCAGTGTTACGCCTAACTGCTCTTGAACATCATGTTTGTTGTATTTCAGTGTCCTGTCATCTAGTTTTATCTGAGTATGAGCAAGAATTAGACGATCCTTTATGTGTATGCCAAGGAATGGTGCGACTGCTTTCAAGCTAAACTCGTTTAAAAATGAATAGAATTTTCTTACCCCTAAATATGTGTCGAGATTGCAAGGATAAAACTGCACTGCTTCTGACTGGGTGCCAAAATGAAACGATTTATCCACTCTGCTATACTTTCGTACAAAACTCTGAAATGTTTTTTTCTGTTCATCTGACAAGCTCCCCTGATAATTCTTTAGAATCCAGTTTAACCTATTATAAATATGAAGATTATCAAAACCTGCAATGTTATGTCCAGAGATAATGTCATAATTCATTGTCATTTTACAGAATGAATAAAGATTTTCTATCTCCTCGTCAACATTCCTTGAAACAACTTGTTTCACATCCATATCTTCCCAGTTGGTGGGGCAGTCTACAATATCAAAACTGAATTCTTCTGTTTCTAAATTTTTTTCAGATTCAAAAATGATGTCAAAATCTGAGTGACCTATCATATCTATAGGGACGTTGACTTTCCCTGCTTCATACTGCACGGTTTCAATATCGTAAACTAAGACCTTGAGTTTCTTTTTCTCACCATTTGTATCAAAAATCCATGTTTTCCCATCGGCTTCAAGATCAACAAGGGCTCTTTGTTGATATGGTATGTCGTGTTCAGCAGTATAAAAACCATAATTGAAAAAGAGATGATTCGTTACTTCAGGGACAAAATATGATTTTTTGGTATAAACCTTGAAAATCTTTCTATTTTCATTGAAATCCCTGAAACTCCTATAGTCCTCAATTTCACCTATTCTTTCTATTTTTGAAAGAATATTTTCTTCTGACGTATTTTCCTCTAATTTTTTCAAAAGATCTTTCCTGGCAGATTTGATGTTTCTTTCCTTCGGGCAAAAAGCCAAGAAATACGGCTGATGGTAATCAGAGATTCTTTTTGGTGCTTTTCCATGTAGATAAAGGTACTCTGGTGAAATGCCAAGTAACATATCGTTCATAATTGTTTAGTCCCCACGCGATTATATATCCCTCAATACGTTGTCCATACTTAAATTATTAGAATTAATCTTATATTTGGTTAACATATCCCCTTCATCTGGTTTTTATGACTATGCAAATAGTGTATTCAAAAGAGTTTCTTAAACACGACAATGCTGCCCATCCTGAAAATGCACAAAGATTAGTTGTAATGATGAATGAAATAAAAAAGGCACCTTTTTACAAAGAATTAGAATTTGTTGAACCAGAGCTTTTACCCGAAGAGATGCTCCATGACATACATTCGGATGAGATGATTCAGCAAGTCAAGGAGATGAGTTCTTATGGTGAGTCCTGGATAGATATGGATACATATGTCTGTAAATCGGACTATGAAACTGCAAGACTTGCAGCAGGCGGTGTAGTTAAACTCGCTAAAAATGTACTTGAGGGAAAGGCGGATAACGCATTTGGTTTGGTAAGACCACCAGGCCATCATGCAACAAGTACTAGATCTATGGGTTTCTGTCTTTTCAATAACATAGCAATAGCAGCAAATGAAATCTCAAAAAAAGGAAAACGGGTATTGATCTTTGATTCAGACGCCCATCATGGAAATGGGACACAAGATATTTTCTATGATCGAAAGGACGTTTTGTATCAGTCATTCCATTCATCTCCGCATTATCCAGGAACTGGAAATGTTGAAGAGATAGGAGTAGGGGTCGGAAAAGGGTATACTATAAATGCACCTCTTTCTCATGGAAATGGCGAGGTTGCTGTATCAAAGTTACTAGATGAGATTTTTATGCCCACCGCTCGTAAGTTCAAACCGGATATAATACTAGTTTCTTCAGGTTTCGATTCCCATCATTTGGATCCACTGGGTGGACTAAAATTATCATCCAATTTCTTTGGGGAGATGATTTCCAGACTTCAAGATGTTCAGCCTAAAATCGTTTGTACATTGGAAGGGGGGTATAATCTGGACTGGATAGGAAAATGTTTACTCTCTCAAATTGGACAAATGATGTATCATCCTGTGAAATTTGATGATCCTGTACGAGAAGATACAGATGTAGGGAAGGTTATAGAAAAAATTAGAAATGAAATGGAAAAATATTGGAAAATATAAGAATTTAGTCGAAGATCATTCCCATGCCTGAAGCCGCGGAATCTTCCTGTTCCTCAATTTTTTTGTTGATTTCTTCAGCCTTTTTTTTACCTAGTTTTTTAAATTCCAACTCTTTGGCTAGTTTCTTAGCCTTCTTTAAACCTTCTTCGCTTCCCTCAATTTTAACATAGAAGACATTTTCTTTTATGTCTAAGGAGCTAGAATCTCTAGTGAGTATGCTTTGTCTACTTACAAGATCATCCCTAATCATTTTGTCGATTTCGCCTACATTTTCAGACTTGACTTCAAAGATAATATATGTCACTTTTAATCACCTTTACCTTGCGATGTAATAAAATGCTATATATAAAACTAATCTATCTTCAAAATCCTTCCATTTTCGTCAATTTCCTTCTTTCTTATCCTCGATGAGCTTATAGGTGCTCCATCATTTGCTAAAACAAAAGGAATTTGTACTATTTTCAAGGGTTTTTTCCCGTTTTGTCTACGTTTATCATTTATCTCCTCTGCGGTAGGTTTTGTTTCAGGGGATATAACAATGGCATCAAACTCGTCTCTTATTGATGGGCCATATTTATCTTTAATTGGTTTTATTGCAGCACGATCGATACATCCTTTTTTCAAGAGATATTGTTTGATTGCTTTCTTTCTCTCTTCAAATGATTTTATGTTTCCTTTAGTTTTTGGTATTTCTCCTGTTGTGATTCCTATAAAAACAGATCCTTGCTTTCCTGCAGTTTGGAATGCTTTGTCTATAAGCAGTTTATGTCCTTTGTGAAGTGTATCAAATGTTCCGCCGATGCAAACTCTCATTAAAGGGATATTGGTATATTCTTAAAAAAGGTATGTGATTCCATCTGCAATCTTCCTTATGTGAGATTTATGTCAGTTTGTGAGAAAACTATAAATCCTGCTATAGTATTTATTTATGTTTGAGAGGATGGGAAAATGCGATTGAAAACTCTAGTAGTGATGTTATTATTCCTTCTAATTTTAGGAAATTTTTCTATGATATTTTTTAATGATCCATGCAGTGCTAGTGAAAACAAAATTTATGTTGATAATACTCATCATGGGTATGGAGATGGTTCTGCAGAACACCCGTTAAAAAGTATCCAAGAAGCAATAGATGTGGCAAGTGAAGGAGATACTATCTACATTTTTGGTGGCATTTATGATGAAACCTTAATAATAGATAAGAAAATCAAACTATGGGGGGGTATTGAACCTGAGCGCGGAGAAACAATCATTGATAGTTCATCTGATATGAGATATACCGTTGAGATAACTGCTGATAAAGCAACTTTGGAGGATATTACCATAAGTGACAGTGAAGATTGTAAGACATCTCCGATAGGGGCTCTTGTTTGTATAAAAGCAGCAAATGTCGTTCTCCAAGGCAATCGATTTAGTGATACTTGTACACGGGGTGTCTATCTAGATCCTTCCTCTCATGGCAATTTAATAAGTGGTAATACCATCGAAAATACTAAACAGGGTATTTATGTGGATTCCTCTGGTACTAATGATATTTTCAATAATGTTATTTCAAATTGCTCTGAATCGGCTATAGGGCTGATTCATTCGCCAAATAGTAGAATATATGATAATTCCATCATCAATAGTTCTTATGGGATACATGCCCAAGAGTGCAGCAATATTAATATTAGTAATAATACTATAACAGGTAACAATTTTTATGGTATTTTTCTGTATCAGAGTGATGATGCTGTCATCAAAAATAACAATATTGCCAATAACACTGGTGATGGTATTTATTTGAACTCTTTTCAGTGCAAAATTATAGAGAATACATTTAATTCAAATCGAAGAGGTATTACTCTGGTTCAATCTAGTTGTGAGATATATGATAATATGTTTTCTGATTCGACTGCATCTGGTATTTACGCGGTTTCAGGAACTGAAGGCAATACTATCTATAGAAATCATTTTGTGGGCAATGGTATGAGTGCTCAAGAAAATGGTAATAACCATTGGTATTATGAAACCGAGGGCAACTATTGGGATGATTATAATGCATTAGATCGTAATCTTGACGGCATAGGTGATACGTATTATACAACTGGGGAAGTTGAGGATAGATATCCTCTAGGTTACTTCCTCAAACCTCCCTTAAAACCGTCTAATCCAGATCCTGCTGATTTTGAGTCAGACGTAGGATTAATAATTACTCTTAAAGTAGATATTGATGATCTTGATAGCGAGGAACTTACGGTATATTTTTATAGAGCAGATGATGATAGTCTTATTGGAATTAAAAAGAGAGCATTTAGTGGAAGTACGGCATCGTATACTTTTAGACAAAAATTTGATACAACTTTTGTGTGGTATGCAGTAGCTAATGATAGCCAATTAGAAAACAGATCGGACATATGGATTTTTACCACTAGGCTTGCCCCTCCAGATAATGCCCCACCAGTTGCCAGTGCTGGTGGTCCTTATAATGCAAAAATAGATCAAGTTGTCATATTTGACGCCTCAGATAGTTATGATCCAGACGGGAGTATCGCTTTTTATCGATGGAATTTTGGTGATGGGACAAGTGAAATTCTCGCAGAATCGCCAGATCATATCTACCACAACCCAGGTACTTATGAGGTAACCCTAACTGTTATAGATGATAAGGGAACAAGCGATACGACCTTAGCTAATGTGACCATTTCCACATCTCCCCCAAACCAACAACCTACTGCTAATTTCTCGTATCAACCCACGAATCCAACAACTGAAGATATCATTCAATATATTGACGAATCAACAGATGTGGATGGCACTATTGAATATCGGCAATGGGATTTTGGAGATACAAGTTCTTCATCGGATCAATATCCAACACATCAATATGCAGATGGGGGAACATACATTGTCTCACTTACAGTAACGGATGATGGCGGTGCCCAACATACAGCCTCGACCACTATCGCTGTTATCTCTCCACCTCAAGGACTACCCGGTTTTGAACTTATTTTCATTATTTTTGCAGCAGCGATTGTTCTATTGTGGAGAAGAAATAAAAAACAATAAGAAAGTCTAAAATAGATTTTCTTATCTTTCTGTTTTTATTGTAAATCTGTTTAGTGGGTGTGGTGAAAAGTACGGATTGTCGCCATTTATCGGCGTAAATACTGCGGAGTAAATATCTGTGATATATAAGAAATTACATCTGTTGTTATACATATGTTATACAATTGTTATACAAAAATTATTCATGATTTTGCCCTAGTAATTTCATTTTTATGCGGGTCAACAGTGGTGTTTTTGCAGCGGCTATAACTGTCTGAGCCCGTAATTGATCTTGTAAAAATAGTTTATCGTCTTTTAAATCACATACATTTTGGTCTAGTCTACTTATGTTATCATTCAGGTGTTTTACCTCTTGTTTTAGTGGTGTCACTTCTGTGTTATACAGGGTGTTATACACTTCGTTATACGTGTCTTCGCTTGTGTCTATGTTTTCTGTTGAGTTATCCTGGTTATCATCGTTTAAATACTGTATAACAGCATTCCGGATAAGTTCACTATTTGGCAGTTCGTGGTTGTCAATTTTGTTATATATCTCCATGCTAAAGCGGGTGGCCATTAGCTTACTCTTACCTATGCAATCACCTTCTTTCTTTGTATAACGTGTGTATAACACGTGTTATACATAAATGTTTCATTAAATGTGTTGTGTTATACAATTGTATAACAAACTGTATAACAATATAATTGGAATGATGTTTTCACACTGTTGATTTGCCCAATGACAGATAAAACGTATTTTTAAATCTTATATTTGTGTTTGTAAAAATATCTGTTATGCTCCAATATGTTTGGGCGCACTCTAATCATCGCTAAATTTTCCCGATGGATAAAAAGATATTCGAAAAGCCGATGGAGAGATTTGAACTCTCGGCCTGCTGATTACAAATCAGCCGCTCTACCGGTCTAAGCTACATCGGCGTATTTTTTCTTACCGTAATATCTAATCCTATATAAAATTCTCTCGGTGCAT
>JAUWOO010000096.1 GCA_030612095.1 Thermoplasmatota archaeon
CTGAAATTTTTGAAGAAAAACTAAAAGAGAAGAAAATTAATGTTGATTTGATAGAAATCGAATCTGTAAAAAGACCTAGCTATCTTAAGGCAGGCATATCTGCTGTAAGGCAAAAAGATTTGCCCATAAAAAACACTGATTATAATCTAAATAAATATGATGTATTACTAGTTGGCTCTCCAGTCTGGGTAGGTAAACCTGCCCCATTCATCAAGACGTTTTTTAACAATGCACTAAACATTAAAGGAAAAAAATCCGCTGTTTTTGTTACTTGTTCCAGTAGTCCTGATTCGCAATTAAAAGCAGCAGAAATAATTAAAGAGGATTTGGAAAAACTAGGCATCAAACAAGTCAACGCCTTAATTGCATTGAATATGAAAGAGGAGGAAATAATAAGGGGAAAGAAAAAAATTGAAGGTTTTATTATGGATATTTTCTCCAAGTAAATAGAATCGCCTAAAATCTGCTATCCCATTCAGAGCAAATCACCCTTATTGTAAAAGTATATTTGAAATATCTGCGGAAAAATTACATTGATCGAAGCCGTCTGATTCTTTCATCTATTGGAGGATGTGTGGACCATATGGAATCCCTAAGTGACCTCTTAAAAGGATTTGCAATGTATAAAGGTGCTACAGTCTTCGATCCTTTAGGTTTTCCCTGAGGATTATCGGATTTAATTTTCTCTAATGCCTTTGCAAGTCCTTCAGGATTTCTTGTGAGATAGGCACCGTTTGAATCAGCTAGATATTCCCTTCTACGTGAAATCATCAAATACGTAAGCCTTGAGAAAATTGGTGCGAGTATGACAAACAGGATAGCAATGACAAGAAGGATTGCATTGCCTTCGTTTCTCCTCCCTCTTCCAGCTCCACCCCAAAAAAGTGAATAAAATAAAATTTCAGAGATAAGAGCAATTGTCCCAACTACTGCTATTGTGACTGTTGCTATAAGAATATCATAATTTTTTATATGACTCATTTCATGGCCAATAACACCTTCAAGTTCATCCGGTTTTAACTTCCTCAAAGCACCAGTCGTAGCGCAAATAATTGATTTCTCTGGTTTTTTACCTGTTGCAAATGCGTTAATATTGTCAGAATCTTGTACATACACCTTTGGAGTGGGAAGCCCTGCAGCAATTGCTACCTCCTCAACCTTATACATCAATAATTTTTCCTCTCGAACTCTTGGATTTGCAGGTCGTGCTTTTGCTGCAGAAAGCACCGTTTGTACCGAGAAAGAATAAGTAACCAATATGTATACAAGCGCAATGGGAATACCAAACACAAGTGCGATAAGGAAGTTGTCAAAGAAGATATACCCAAAGGCAAAGATAACACCGCAGAATAATAAAGCCATAAATGTACATATGAGTACAGTTAGTCGCTTGTTTTTGCGTATCTGATCTTCTACGAGTATTCGCTTGCCCATGGTATCAAACGTTTAAAATCATTTAGAACGATACTTTAGGTAATTCTCTATCTGCTTCTGGAATCTGCAGCATCTCTCGCTCTTTTTTACCCATTCTCTCTGCAAAGATTATTCCAGGAAATGTCTCGATTGTGTTGTTGAATGATAAAACTGTGTCATTATAATGTTGACGGGAATATGCAATTTTATCCTCGGTGTGCGTCAATTCATCCTGTAGATTCAGAAAGTTCTGATTTGCCTTTAGGTCAGGATAATTTTCTGAAACCGCAAACAAGGATTTCAGTGCACCTGTAAGCATGTTATCTGCATCGATGTTCTCCTGTGGCGATTTTGCACCCATAAGTGCAGAGCGGGCTTTGGTAACATTTTCAAGAACCTCTTTCTCATGCTTCATGTATCCTTTGACTGTTTCCATGAGATTAGGTATCAAATCTGCCCGTCTTTTAAGCTGAACATCAATCTGAGCCCATGAATTATCTATGCGGTTTTCAAGTCTAATTATTTTGTTATAATAGCTCAGAAATACCAGTAGAACTATTACCAAAATTAGTACGATGATACCAATAATTATCTCTATCATATTCTCACCTCAATCATTTTTTTCTTAGTTAATACCATCTTTCATATAAAGCTATCTAGTTGATATCCCTACCTGGAAAAACATCTATTTTTTATTGGAGTTAAATATATCAAAAGCTTCTTTTGGCGTCACGTCTTTGTGTATTATTGCATTTACTGCTTTGAGCATACCTACAGGATCAGTGCTTTGGAAGACATTCCGACCCATGTCGACACCTATTGCCCCTGCCTGTATTGCATCATATGCCATATTTAATGCATCTTTTTCAGGTTGTTTTTTGCCACCTGCAATCACCACGGGTACAGGACAGGATTCAATTACCTTTTCAAAGTCTTTACAGAAATAGGTTTTGACAATATGTGCGCCGAGTTCAGCAGCCATACGTGAAGCAAGACCAAGATAACGCACGTCTTTTGCCATGTCTTTTCCAACCGCAGTTACTGCAAGTACTGGGATTCCATATCGCTCTGCTTCATCAATGTATTTTGTCATACCTAGTAAGGTATCACGTTCAAAATCTGCACCCACAAGTATCGAATAAGCCACTCCAGAAACATTGAGTCTTATTGCATCTTCAATAGAAACGACAGTGCCTTCATGCAATAATTCCTTGCCTACGATACTAGTCCCGCCTGAAACTCTTAGGACAATTGGAATGTCCGTCACAGGATCAACATAATTACGTAATGCTCCACGGGTAAGCATCAAAGTATCTGCATATGGCAGTAGTGGGTTGATCATTTCATCAAGTTTTTCAAGTCCTGTTGTAGGTCCCATAAAGTACCCATGATCAACAGCAAGCATAACGGTACGTCCATCTCTTGGTTTGATTATTTTAGATAGTCGGTTTTTCATTCCCCAATCCATAAGTAAATCGCCTCTGATCTCTCAGTGAATAACCAAACATTATATAAATTATTTCTAATGTTCTTAGCAAATCTTTTAATTTGATGTCGTGTTACCGATTTTTAAACCAAGGGAGGCGAATTATGTCAGTAATTGATAATTTAGAACCGAAACTATTATGGAAAGAATTTGAAGAAATCAGTAAAATACCTCGTTGTTCAAAACATGAGGAAAAGATTAGAGAATACCTTCTAGATTTTGCAAAGCAACATGATCTGAAGTCAAAAACGGATAAAACGGGGAATGTAGTCATTTCAAAACCTGCAAGCTCTGGAATGGAAGGAAAACCCACTGTAATTTTGCAGAGTCACATGGATATGGTCTGTGAGAAAAATAGCGATGTTGACCATGATTTTACCAAAGATCCAATTAAGTTCAAACTCAACGGAGACATCCTCACAGCCGATGGTACAACACTTGGAGCGGATGATGGAATAGGTGTCGCAACAACTCTTGCAATACTAGAAGACAATACATTGAAACATGGACCTATAGAAGGTTTGTTCACTGTTGATGAGGAAACTGGACTTACTGGTGCATTCGCATTAGAATCGGATATGCTAACAGGAAAAATAATGCTTAACATCGATAGTGAAGATTTTGGTGTGATAACAGTTGGATGTGCCGGTGGAGGAGATTCAAAAATAAAACTACCTTTAAAAACACAGCCCATCGGTAAAGACATGGAAAACATACTCATTAAAATCTCTGGATTAAGGGGAGGGCATTCCGGTGTTGATGCCCACGAACAGAGAGGAAATGCAATAAAACTACTGGTACGTATGCTTTGGAAAACATCACAAAACTATGGCTTTTGTTTAGCAGACATCAAAGGTGGGGATAAACACAATGCAATACCACGTGAGGCATATGCCAAAGTTTCCATTGATAAGGCAGACAAAAGCAAGTTCATATCTGACTTAAAATCTGAGGAGAAAGACATACTAGGAGAGATAAAGCCTATTGATCCGAATTTTAAAATGGATGTAGAAGACATTGAAAAACCAGATAAAGTTCTTGATAAGAACTCGCAGAATAATTTGTTGAATCTATTACATGGTCTCCCTCATGGCGTTGATAAAATGAGTTATGACATATCAGGTCTTGTTGAAACATCTACCAATCTAGCAACAGTAATTCTGGATGGAAACAGTGCAATAATGGGTCTAAGTTCAAGAAGTTCAATAGCATCGGCTTTACAGGACTTCCGCGACAGGATACATGCAATTGCAAATCTTTCAGGCGCAACAGTTTCTGAGGAAACGCCATATCCTGGATGGAAGCCGAACCTGGATTCCAAATTACTTAAGCAATCTAAGAAGATCTTCAAGGAAATGTACGGTAAAGATCCATCAGTAGAAGCAATACATGCTGGACTTGAATGTGGAATAATAGGGGAAAAATTCCCAGGCATGGATATGATCTCCATAGGACCAACAATCAAATATCCACATTCGCCAGAAGAACAAGTTCATGTTAGCACTGTCGATAAATTCTACGATTTTACGCTGAAAATAATAGAGAGCGTATAAGTTTTCAAATCCAACCCTCTTTTTCTTTCTTTTTAAAATTCTTTAAACCCTGCCATTCTTTTTTCCATTTAATTCCTGCTTCATAGCAAATTACTAAAGCAAAAAGTGTATTTTACTCCCTATCAGCGCGGGTATGATCTAGGGGTCATGAGAGACGTCTTATCTTTTAATTTTTCGACGAGAAAACCGGCGATTATCTCAACGAAAAGTACGTTATAGTATAGCACGATAACAATTATTTTTCGGCATAACTTCCAATAGTATTTTCCACGGACTAACTAAAACCTTCTTTTTTCTTTCTTTTTACATTACATTCCTAAAGATATATATTTAGTTGTGGCACATCCCCGATAAGAACTAATCTTCAAAACATTTAAATATAATTGAGAGGTTATTTTATAACCATTGTACGGAGGTAAAATATGGTAAACAAAAAAACATTAATGGTTTTTATGCTGGTGTTTTCCCTTGTGATTTCTACTGCCCCTTTGTTTGTAAGTGCTGCACAACCGGAGAAAATAAACGTCATTATCGGTTTTTACTCAGAGCCAGATACTGCCCTCATCAAGGCACACAACGGCGAGGTAAAAAACAGTATGCCTCAAATTCATGCTGTGACAGCAACGATCCCTGTGACAGCCATCGGAGCTCTACAGAACAACCCCAATATAAGATATATTGAAGAAGATAAATATGTTCAATTGTTACAATCCCAACCTGTACCATGGGGTGTTAACCGTATTGATGCTGAAAGAGTTTGGTCAAGTAACACCGGGAAAGGGGTTGTTATAGCCATCTGTGACACAGGGATCGATTATGACCATCCCGATTTAGCGGCAAATTGTATCGCGGGGAAAAGTTTTGTTGATTATACAGCTGACCCGATGGATGATGATGGTCATGGAACACACTGCGCAGGCATCGCAGCAGCGTTAAACAATGAGATAGGTGTTGTTGGCGTTGCACCACAGGCTAGTCTCATGCCAGTGAAAATACTAAACTATAATGGCGGAGCAGTTTTCAGCTGGGTAGCCGATGGGATAATGTGGGCTGCGGATAACGGTGCAGATGTTATTTCTTTGAGCATTGGTTATGACTCTCATGTGCAGCCCTGGCAGGATGCCTGTGATTATGCTTATTATACAAAGGGTTGCGTTGTAGTAGCTGCTTCGGGGAACGATGGTAATCCTGGCGGCAACAATGATTGTGTTGATTACCCTGCACGATATGCATCTACAATTGCAGTTGCGGCAACTACCCAGAGTGACAGCAGAGCAAGTTTTTCGTCTACAGGACCCGATGTTGAATTAGCTGCACCAGGCTATCAAATCTATTCAACACTTTGGGATAATACCTATGACACTATGTCTGGGACATCAATGGCGTGTCCACATGTTGCTGGTGTTGCAGCATTGGTAATCGCTTCATGTATTACTAACAATGTCGATGTTAGAAATCAGATGGCATCCACCGCCGAGGATTTAGGAGCTACTGGTAGAGATATACGATATGGATATGGTCTTGTCGATGCAGAAGCTGCAGCAGGTCCACCACCCAATAAACATGACGTCGCAATTACAAGTATCAGTGCCCCTTCATCCGTCTTGATCAATGATACTGCAAATATTGATGTAACAGTCGCAAATAAAGGCACATATGCTGAAACAACGACGGTGACCCTTACCGATACTTATGATGGAGGTATTATCGGCTCGCAAGATGTTACATTGAATGCGGGTGCCTCAACAGTTGTAACCTTTATGTGGGATACTACTGGTGAAGCGCTTGTTGATCATGTTTTAGAAGCAACTGCCAGTGTTGTAGAGGGTGAGACAGAAACAGCAGATAATAGTATGGCCACTAAAGTTAAAGTTTATAAACAAGGTCAACAAACTGACATGTGGGTCTCTGGGATCTCATGGAGAATAAAACAGGCTGGTCCTAATACATTCTTGTATTACACTGTCACAATCATGTCTAATGATGGGGCAGTAAGCAGTGCAACCGTGTATTCAACATTAACAGGTCCAGATGGCACATGGCATTACTCTGGATTAACAGACAGTAACGGTCAGGTAGAATTTTCGTTAAAAGGAGCAAGCTCAGGCACGTACATAGCCGAGGTAACAGATATTAACCATGCATCATACATGTATAACCCATCTCTTGATGAAGGCAACCCTTCAACGTACACCTTCTAAGAAAATTAGGGAATATCACCCCCTTCTTTTTTTCTTTTATACCATCAAAGACATTTTACTAAACTCTCGTCTTAGAACGGAAGTTCCAGAAAAAAAATGATGAAAAAATCTGATAAAATCCTTCTGAATTACAGGAGAGGATATATGTTTTTTTCTTTCGAAGTTTCGTTTTCTCCTAGTGGCTACTTTCTTACCTCAATGGCATAAACAAAAGGA
>JAUWOO010000115.1 GCA_030612095.1 Thermoplasmatota archaeon
CAAAAAAAAATGCGGGCAGAATATATTTTCTAGAAAAATGGACATAGGTTTTATAGAAGTAGAACATTTGGAATGTAGAACTAGAGGTGATTAAATGTCGCAATTTAGGGGATTTATAGCTGTAGATATTGATGTCTTCCCGAAGTTATTGGAGTTTGAAAAGGAAATCAAAGAAACAGGTGCAAACGTAAAGCTTGTAGAGCCAGAAAACGTTCATATCACACTTAAGTTTCTAGGAGATACAAATGAATCCCAGATAGATGAAATCGATAAAATAATGAAAGATGCGGTAAAAGGAGTTGATCCGTTCAATATTCAGTTAAAGGGGGCTGGTGTTTTTCCAAATCCGAATTATATAAAAGTTATATGGGTGGGGATCAAACAAGGCGAGCCTATAGGAGTTATTGCAAGCAAGATTGATGAACAGCTTTCAAAGATAGGATTCAAAAAGGAAAAAAGAGGGTTTTCACCCCATCTGACAATTGCACGTGTTAAAAGTGCTAAAGGGAAGGATGAAATTTTGCATGTAATCGAAAAATATAGGGATGTCCAGTTTGTTGATATTAGAGTTGATTCAATTAAACTAAAGAAAAGTGATTTGACTCCAAAAGGGCCTATCTATACAACCCTAATAGATATAAAATTATAATGATTGAGTTCTAATAGCATGGACTGTCCGTCTTGCAGGAAACAAGAAATTATCCTATTTCGCCTATTTCTGCATGGTATCTGTTATTTTGTCGGTTGTCTATTTGGCAATTCATTGGATTACTGACGTAATTTGTGGTGCTTTAATTGATCTTGTAGTAATATTCTTATTGAATCATTTAATCAGGGATACATAAATGAACCAATTGTCCGATGATATCGAAAGAAAAGTCTTAGAGCTTGTTGCACCTTCGCCCGATGACCGGAGAGAACTTGAAGGTATTATACAAGAGTTAATAGAACTTGTAAAGCAAGAAATTAAAAAAAGAAAGTTACCGGTTTCTATTGAACTTGTTGGATCGACAGCAAAAGATACCTATCTAAAAAACAGCCTTGATATCGATTTATTTCTGTTGTTCTCCACAGCTATATCCAAAGAGGATATTGCACGAAATGCACTTTCGATAGGTAGATTACTTCTCAAAAATACTGAAGAGTGCTACGCAGAACACCCATACATAAGAGGATATTTCAAAGGCCGTAAAGCCGAAATAGTTCCATGTTATAAAATAGAAAACGCGTCACAAAAACTTTCAGCGGTTGATCGGACTCCACTCCACACAAAATATGTTAAGAAATATCTGAGTAAGCCACAAAGGCATGAGGTAAGATTGTTTAAACAGTTCCTTAAAGGCATTGGCTGCTATGGGGCAGAAGCAGAGGTCGAAGGATTTTCTGGTTATTTATGTGAAATTTTGATTATAAGGTATGAATCTTTTGAGAATCTTGTGCAAAGTGCACAGGGCTGGAAGCATGGAACGAAGCTAGCCCTTTCTGATGATAATCATCAATCTTTTGATACTCCATTAACATTTATTGATCCTGTTGATAGTGATAGGAATGTTGCCTCCGCTTTGTCAAAAGAAAAGTTTAAACTATTTGTAAAAGCAAGTAAAGAATACCTAAAGTACCCGCGAATTACTTTCTTTTTCCCAAATGAAATACAACCTTGGTCTCTTGATAAAATAAAATCTGAAATTCAAAAACAAAAGTGCTCATATGTCGGAGTAGTTTTTTCCAAACCAGACATTATAGTCGAAAATCTGTATCCGCAAATACGTAAGGCTGCTCGCTCTATACGTGAAACTTGTAAAAAATATGGTTTTACAATCTTTGATGCGAAATTTCATGTTGATGAATCAGGTAATTTAATTTTCATAATTGTTAAGACAAAAAATGAGCTTATTTCAAAAACGCTTGTTCATATGGGGCCCCCAGTTAAATTGGAAAAAAATGTACGAGATTTTATTCTTAAATGGGACGGCAATCCAAGGGTGATAAAGAAGCCATACGAAAGGAACGGTAGATTTTATATAGAGATAAAAAGGGAATTCAGAAACATAAAAGATTTTTTAAGAGATCAAGTCGAAAATCTAAGTATGGGTAAACATCTCGATGAGATAATAAAAGAGAGATATGATATTGTTGAAATTGATAATCTTCTAAAGGAGAATCTCCAGGTCTTCTGGACAGGCTACCTAGATGGGAAAATGCCATGGGATCGATAGAGTCCAAATGTATATATCCTTGATGCTTGATGTTTTAATTGAATGAAAACGCTGGGGGTATATACTAAAGATTTTTCATTGTATCATGATCTTTTAAAAGTACTTAGAATAAGGAAAATCCCCTATGTTTCATTATCATCAATTGATCATATTCCTCGCAGGATTGGAGTGATACTAACATCTCATAGTGAGCTACACGACATCAAATCTCAAAAGACAATAGCAGCTGATGTCTATGATACCATAGATCATGCAGTAGATCTGGCGTTGCAAATGCTACTTGGAAAAGAACTATATTCAAAGGTTTTCATCGGCGTAGATCCCGGTGAGCAGCCAGGTGTGGCAGTTGTCGGCGATGACATATTACTTCAAAAAACAAATGTCGAATCTCCAGAAAAAGTTGTAGCTATTGTAGAAAGATTTCTAAGAGAATATCCTGCAAACGAATGCTTGATACGTATTGGACACGGGTCAGTAATCACAAGGAATAGGATAATAAACTCGTTGATTCCATTGGAAGTGCCCATTGAAATTGTCGATGAAACCAAGACAACGTCTTCAAAGCAGGCAAACAGATCTGAGAAGGATAGTGAAGCTGCTGCATCAATTGCACTGCTTTCAGGTGGGAAAGTACAAAGGCATTTACCGTTAAAGCCAACAAAAGGAGATATAAGAAATATACAAGAACGCAGCAGAAAACTTACAGATGGGAGATTCTCTATTTCGGAAAAAACAGCTCTTGAAGTTTTAAAAGGCGATATAAATCTAAAAGCAGCTGTAGAAATAGAAAAAAAATCATGTAAAAAACCCAAACGTTTATGAGCGCCCCTCATATGCTGATCAGGTAAGAGTAATGACTAGTCGTAAGCGAGCTCTGATTAGCGTCTCAGATAAGGAAGACATCATTGATTTTGCAAAGGAATTGTTTAAACTCAATATAGAGATTTTATCAACCGGGGGAACTGCTACTGTACTAAGGAGTGCAGGTATTGAGATCAAAGAAGTATCGGAGGTTACTGGTTTTCCCGAAATGCTTGATGGTAGAGTAAAAACTCTCCACCCTATAATACACGCAGGAATTCTTGCAAAGAGAGATGAAAAAGAACATATGGGTGCGCTTAAAAAACACAAAATAGAACGCATCGATCTTGTAGTTTGCAATTTATATCCTTTTGAAAAAACCACGCAAAAACCAAATGTAAGTATAGAAGAAGTCATAGAAAACATAGATATTGGTGGTCCTACACTCATAAGAGCTGCTGCAAAAAACTACAAAGATGTCATTGTTATTACAAGCAGAAAACAATATGGTGAAGTTTTAAAAGCTCTTCAATCAAAAGGAGAAATAAGTGTAACAGAAAGGAAGAAACTTGCAGTTGAGGCTTATGCCCATACTGCTCAATATGATTCTATTATCTCACAGTATCTAGCAGATAGATGGACAGATGAAATTCTACCTGATGCCCACACTATAACCATGCGTAAGATACAGGATATGAGGTATGGTGAGAATCCCCATCAAAAAGGAGCGTTTTATAGATCTTTACCCAGAGTTGCAGAGCCTTGTATTTCTAATGCAGTCAAGTTACAGGGAAAAGAACTCTCATTCAATAACATATTAGATGCCGATTGTGCAATAGAATGCATAAAAGAGTTTATAAATCATACATGCGTCATAATAAAACATGCTACACCATGCGGCATAGCATCTTCAGACAACATACTGCAGGCATGGAAAGATGCTTACACAACTGATATTTATTCCCCATTTGGGGGAATTGTATCGTTTAACAGAGAAGTTGGAAAAGATGTTGCTATGGAGCTATCCAATTATTTCCTTGAAGTAATAATAGCCCCAAGTTTTAGCAAAGATGCTTTATCCACTTTTGGCAAAAAGAAAAATCTAAGACTACTGGAATGCAAAGGACTTGATAAAAAAATTAAGCGAAGCGGTACAACCTTCCGGAGTGTAGTGGGGGGTTTTCTAGTGCAGGAGAGAGATGTTCTATTATCCAATAAAAAGGCGTGGAAGTCCGTTACAAAAAAGAAACCGTCCAAAAAAGAATTAGAATCTATGGAATTTGCAGTTAAATGTGTTAAACATGTTAAATCCAACTCAGTTCTCTTCGTAAAAGATACACATACGGTGGCTATCGGCGGTGGGCAAACCTCCCGAGTTGATGCAGCATGGATTGCAACACACAAAGGCAAAGGAAACATCAAAGGATCTATAATGGCTAGTGATGCATTTTTCCCATTCCGTGATGCCGTTGATGTTGCCGCAAAGGCAGGTGTAAAGGCCATTATTCAACCTGGTGGTTCCATACGTGACAATGAAGTAATAAAAGCTGCGGATGAAAACGGCATATCTATGGTTTTTTCGGGACAGCGGTATTTCAGACATTAACATGCTAAATATCTTCGGGAAAAAGTCAATACCGATTATCTCAAGATAACTGTAAGAATTGTGGAAAAGTTATCTAACAATATAAAATGTTGTATTAAAACTCAATCATCCACAAATAATTGTTTTGCTATTACAGTGATATCTCTCACCTAAGACTTTGTACCCCTGTTAATGTTTTAGTATCTATCACTCCCTCTATAGATCTAATCTTATCTACAACTAGCTCTCCAAGCTTTACAAAATCTTTCGCCTCTACTTTAGCTATAAGATCATATTCTCCAAAGAGAGGGTGCAATTCAAGAATCTCTGGAGTCTCAAGAAGCTTGTTATATACCTCATGCTCATGTGCAGGTGCAGCGCTTATCAGTACGAAACCTACCATATATATCAATCGTTAGTGAAGAAGTCCCAAGGAAGAAAGCTTTTCGAATATCTTCTCAGCTGCTTTTGATACATCCTCAACATTCTTCGCCCCGGCACAGACTATTTTACCTGATGAGAATATCAACAGACCCGCTTTAGGCTCCTTTAGTCGATAAACCAACCCGGGGAATTGCTCTGGCTCATATTCAATATTTTCTAAACCTAGGCATGTAGCGGTTTCGGTAAGATCAAGCCTTCTCTCAAGATTGATGACAGCTACAATATTCTGGACAGTCGTCTCCTGATTCTTATTTACATCTACCCCTAATTTTCTTAGTTTTTCTGCTATTATATCAACAGCCTTGTGTACATCTTCAATGTTCTTTGCACCAGTGATGTTTGCCTTACCACTTCTAAAAAGAACTATGGCTGTTTTAGGATTTTTTAATCTATAAACTAAACCAGGAAATTGTTCATGTTCATATTCAGTTTCTTCCAGTGATTGTGATATAACATCTAAGTCTAATTTCTCTGCAAACACAGTAGACGCTACAATATTTTCTACCTTTACCTCTAT
>JAUWOO010000062.1 GCA_030612095.1 Thermoplasmatota archaeon
AACTATAAAACTACACATAGATACTATTAAAAAAACAGATAAAGTTAACACAATAAACTTCTTCATGAAAATTACCTCCTATTTTTTAATTTATGAAAAGATAAAGGAGAGATTAGGCAAACATTCACGCATCTTTGATGGCAATAGGAAAAAAATAGTTAGAAATATCTCGCAGGGGTGCGAAATCTCGGTTTCAAGCCTCTTGACCGATCTTTCTGTAACTGTGGAGAGTAAATTCGCTCAGAAGAAAATAACAAATGGTATCCCCATTTTCATCTTGAATGCTGACTTTCCCAGGAGGCTAAATATTCCTAATTTAGATGTCTTATTAGATTCTACGAAAGAAAAAACAGGAGTACATGCCCTTTCAAAAAATATTGATTATAGAGGAGTCTGATTCAGCCATCTAAAAATTTTGGAGAAAGATTAAGTAAGGAACTACTTGTTGGGTTAATTTTTTGTGCTGGCGAACCAAAGGGGATAGAAGTAGATCCATAACACTACGTTTTTTCATTTTGACATTTTAACGCATTAGTTTTAAATACAATCAGTGATAGAATTTGGCATGCTATGAAATATCAGGTGATGAAAATGGATAGGAAATATGAATCTGTAATAAAAGAAGTAGACGAAATGTTGAAAAAAAGCAATGTAGAACATAAATGTAAAACACAAAACATAGATGAACTAAAGAGGGAAATAGATAATACATTGAGAGAAATAGATCGTGAAAAGAATAACTATGAAGGGAAAAAGGGCGAGTCACACAATTACTAGTCTTTGAAACAATATTTTTTCTTTCTCTTTAACCTACTTATCAAGATTTTAAATTGTGAGAATGAGGGAAGTAGAAGGATGGTGAGAGATGGATATTAAAAAATTATTGCCCCCATTCTCTAAATATCTATTTAATCTGTAAGTATATAAATGTTATTATACAATTAATATCATTTTCTCGCGTTCGAATGAATCATCAAATTTAAAAGATGAGAAAGTGCGGGTGCCGGGATTTGAACCCGAGTTATAAGCTTGGCAAGCTTAAGTGATACCAGGCTACACCACGCCCGCATCGATGAATTTAGCAAGTAGGTAGCAGTAAATCATTAAAAAGGATTACGATTGGTTTTTAATCAAGTTTTTTGTTGATTATCTTATATTTTCCGGAAAATATTTAAATAATACGGGTAGTATTAGATATAGTAAGGTTAGAAAATGAGGCGAGTTACTATATTACTAACCATTTTCCTATTGCTAAGTATGTCTCTGGTAAATATCGGTGTGGAATCGTTCCCCGTAAAAAGATCATTTTTGGAAAAGGAACTTGATAGTTCAACTCTGTTACCAAGACTCAATCTCGATAGTGTGGTTTGCAATTTTCAAAAAAAGATACGTTCGTTTTACATGAATAAAGCAGATGATGGCGGTGGATTTTGGGGATTTTCATTTTCTCCAGAAGATATTGAACTAGAAGACGATGCTTTTCACAGGGCAGATGCATCTAATTCATCACATTTTACAGAGTGGTGGTATTTTGATGCAGTATTCGACAATGGATATAGTGCTCAGGCGGGTGTACGAATCATGAGTTTGCTTGATCAAGATATTGTTATTTTTTCAAGACTTGACATTTATAAAGACAATCGGTTGGTATCACATAACCACTGCATGCATTTTTTGGAAGATTTCTATGCATCTACCAGCGTTCCTTGGGTGCTGATAAATCAAAGAGAGGTGATACGGGGATACATTGACAGAGATACTGGAGATTGGGCATATGATATTTCTTTTGATGTGGGGGGCACTTCTGCTGATTTACATTTTGTTGGTTGCACGAAGGGTTATAAAGGAGCTACCCCTGGCGGTAAATGGGCGGTCATATTACCAAGGGCAGATGTGACTGGTAAACTTTTTGTTGAAGGTGAGGAAATCAATGTTCGTGGCGTTGGATATCATGATCACAATTGGGAAGTTACTGCCGAAGCTGCCCTTAATTTTGGATGGTACTGGGGGAAGATCAATACTAATACATATACTGTAGTCTGGGCAGATATATTGACAACGTGGTATTGGGGCCAACCATTGCTTGTAATAAGTGAAAACAACGGTGGTTACCAAAATATAGAACAAGATGATATTCAATTTACCGTTGGAGATCTGCGCCTAACAAATTGGATGATTGTGCCCCATTCTTTTGATATTGTCGTACAGACCGAGAATGTTTCTCTCAATGTTCATATGCAATCTTTAGACGTGCATTATGATCCTATTATGGGCAGCATAATGAATTATTGGAGATATCATATGAAGTGTACGGGTTTCATAACTGTTGGGTCTCAAACAGAACTCATTGATGATGTGGTTATAGCGGAATTTCTTAGATTCAGACCATATTAATTTTTAATGTTTTTGCATGTTATATATTCTTTTTAGTGGCTTGCTAAGATGCCTTCGGGCGCATACGGGTACTTCGTAAAACTCAGTACGAATTGTTCTCTTTTTTTCCTTTATGATTGGTCTGCTGCTTGTGATGCCACATATCTTACATTTATATCCCTGATTGGCACCTTTTGACTTCATGTGTTTCCCACAGCTTGGGCAAACAGGATTTTCTACCTTTTCAACTTGCTTTGTAAGATATTTTACGTTTATCTTTTCAATGTTTACGGTCAATGGTTTCTCTCTCACGCCACCATATACTTCAACAACGTCACCAATGCATAGTTCTCGAACAATTCTTCTAAATTCTTTCGTGGGTTCATAGGCAGCACAATCGACCGTATCTGTTGTTGTGTTATTGCCTATTGTAAAAATAACATGCCCTCCTTTGATAGTATGTGGACTTTGAACTAACGGACCTTCCGCAATAACGGATTGATATGGTTTTATTTTATCAATGGATTTCTTTTGAAGATGATCGTCTGTTCCCTGATTAGTCTCAAATATTATCCAGCTGTCGACTGGTTCTGATTTGACTAGTGAGGAAGCCATTCCCAAATCTTCAATATCCTCGCCCCTTATCCCATATAAAATTGGACATGGGGAGTTTGGGGCAAGTCTGTTATGTCTATTTTTGTAATCATAATTGTCAAAAGTTGATAGACAGGTTCTGTCCATTTTTTTAACCGAAGAGTCATCCACAAATCTTTCTGTTCCCCAGCTTTTCTTTTGCCTGTATGTTATTAGTTCATAGGTTTTATCATATGCCGGGTACCAAGCTATTGAGGCAGTGGCACCGATAAGCCCCCTACCGTTTTTATATCCTTTATAATCCGCTCCAATTGATTTCAATAATTGTTCTGTTTCCTTCAATGAAACGATTTCTCTTACTGCTTTTTCATATGTTTCCAGAGACGGTCGCTTCTGCAAAATAACAAATCCGGGGTTTGTATTTTCATCTTCTAACTTTGCATGTTTATCTATTACTAGTTCCACAATTTTTTTGATTTTATTATCATTGCAATTCTCAGAAGACTTCTTAGGATAGCAAAATATTTCTTTATCTCCTATTTCCCCCATCTTTGTTTTTTTACCCTTTCCGGTTCCAACTCGTATTGAAAGTGCACCATTTCCTCGGGTTTTCCATGGAACATTAGGATTTAATCTTACAAGTCGCGGATAACCTATTATATCGTAGTTTTCCTCAGTCAATTTATATATAATGGTTCGTGCTACATAGGTTGTGCATCCACTACTTCTCGAATCTGTATCGTCGACTCCTATCCAGATAATTTCACTCCCGATATTATTATATATTAAGTTTTGCCTTATCTATATCTACAAATGAATCGAACAGAGGTATTTAATGGCGTCAGAGGAATCTTGAGCAATGCAGGGTTCTACGTCTCTGACATGTGCTCCATGCGTCCAGTAGGTTTTGATTTAGTTGCAAGAAGAGATAATTCGTTACTCATAATTAAAGTTTTGACAAATATTGATGCAATGTCAGAGGATGTTGCTAAAGAGCTAAGAGTATTATCAATACTTTTGAAAGGACATCCATTGTTGATTGGAGAACGAAGCGGAACAGGATTCCTTGAAAATGATGTGATTTATGATCGATTTGGGATTCAAGCCATTACTCCGGAGACCCTTGGAAACCACCTTCTTGAGGGAATTCCACTTAAAATATATGCGGGTCCTGGTGGTTTTTATGTCAAACTTGATAAAGAAAAACTCATAAAACTTAGACAAGACCAAAACGTTTCCTTGGGTTCATTTGCGAGATCTGTTAAGGTTTCACGGAGAACAGTGAGGATGTATGAAGAGGGTATGAATGCACGTGTGGAAGTTGCATTAAGAATCGAAGAGTTACTTGATAGTAATGTTACTTGCTCTATGGATATTCTAAAAACTCAATCTCCTAAAGAGAAAGAAGTTGAGACAATTCGTGGAGAAACAGAGACGCTCAGGGAGTTTCAAAGGGAGATATTTACCATATTGGAACAAGTAGGATATGAGATAATCCCCATGGAACGTTGTCCTTTTGAGGCAGTGAGTAGGGATAAAGAGAAGATATTGTTGACTTGCGTCCATAAGTATGACAAAAAATTACTTAAGAAGGCACAAATCATTAGCAGTATTTCCAAGATAACAGAGAAACATGCAGTTCTCTTCACAGATAAAGAAGTCAATAGGACCAATATAGAGGGTACTCCTCTCATTATTAAGAAGGAATTGAAGAAACTTAGAGATCCTGAGGAACTACTTGAGTTGATAATAGAGCGGATATGTGTAGATTGACCAAACTTTTATAAATAGGGTTCTCATTCCCGAGAACTACATTTCCATAACTATATGGAGAAAATGGCATTAAAATAAACAAATTGATATCTATGGCAGAAAAGGAAATAGTTGATACGGTTGGAAAAGTCTTGGAGGAATCCAAGAAATTAGATAGAAAATTCAAGCAAAAGATAGATTTAGTGATAAATCTAAAAAACTTGGATCTTAATATTCCTAAGAATCGTATTGATGAGGAAATCATCCTTCCACATGGAAGGGGTAGTGAGGCAAAAGTAGCTCTTTTTGCAAGTGGTGAGCTCGCTCTTAAATCAAAGAAGCATGTAGACTTATTGATAAAACCTGAGGAGATTGAAGATTTTTCTACTGATAAAGGAAAGTTTAAGAGGGTGGCTGACTCACATCATTTCTTTATAGCAGAAGCACCCCTTATGCCTACAATTGGTAAAACTTTGGGTACTGTCTTAGGTCCAAGGGGCAAAATGCCTAAACCTGTTCCTCCAAACGCAGATGTTTCAGGTTTGGTGAAAAATCTCCGTAGTACAGTTAAAGTACGATCTAAAAGTAATAAAACATTCCATACTATTGCAGGTGAGGAGACAATGTCTAAGGAAGACATTGCTGAGAATATATCTGCTATCATTAAACGACTGGAGAGCAAATTAGAACGCGGACGTATGAATATCGGCTCCGTCTATGTTAAGACGACCATGGGGCCTTCAGAGAGGATAATTTAGGGTGATCGTTGTGGCTCATGTTGCAGAATGGAAGTATAAGGAGGTAGAAGAGCTTACTACTCTTTTAACAGGAAACAAGATCATAGGCATTGTTGAGATTGGCGGTATCCCTGCTCCTCAGATGCAACAAATGAGAAGTAATCTACATGGAGCTGCTTTTGTTCGTTCTTCAAAAAATTCTCTTATATTTAGGGCCTTTGACGATGCTGAGAAAAAAATGAAAGGTATAGCAGGTTTGAAAGATTTGATTACTGGTCAGACTGCGATTATTGCCACTGATATGAATCCTTTTAAACTCTATGGTCAAATTAAAGCCACAAGGACAATGGCCCCTGCAAAAGGCGGGGAGATTGTAAGTCATGATATAGAGGTTAAGGCAGGAGATACTCCGTTTAAACCTGGACCTATCGTTGGAGAATTACAGAAAGTCGGTATCCCTGCAGCCATTCAAAATGGCAAGGTTGCCATTAAAACGGATAAGGTTATTGTTCCTGCTGGTGAGAAGATACCCAAGGACGTGGCACAGATGCTCACGCGTCTTGAGATATATCCAATAGAGATAGGTATGTCTCTTCACGCAGTTTTTGAAGATGGAAACATATTCAAACCAGATGTCTTAGATATTGATCTTGACGAATTCATGTTAAAAATACAACAGGCTTCAAGCAATGCATTTAACCTTGCAGTAGAATCTGCATGGGCAAGTGAACTTACGATTAAACCTTTGATTAATAAGGCGTACAGCAATGCTTTCGCACTTGCTATGGAAAGCGGCATAATTACCAAGGATACAGTTGAGCATTTGGTTTCAAAGGCACATAAATCTATGGTTGCAGTGGCATTACATGCACAGGATGCAATCGATGAGGATTTAAAGAAGATGATAACATAAAATAATGGAGGAAAAAAGAAATGGAATACATATACGGCGCAATGCTTCTTCATTCTGCAGGCAAAAAAATCACAGAAGAGAATGTCAAAAAAGTTCTCACAGCTGCAGGCGTAAAGGCAGATGATGCAAGAATCAAAGCATTAACTGCATCCCTTGAGGGCGTAGACATTGAAGAGGCAATTAAAACCGCTGCAGTTCCGGTAGCTGCTGCACCAGTACAACCCGCAGCATCTGGAGACGAAGAAAAGAAAGAGAAAAAGAAAGAAAAGAAAGAAGAGGAAGAAGTCTCCGAGGAAGAAGCCGCAGCAGGACTTGGCGCATTATTCGGATAAAAATATCTTTGTTTGTTCTTTCTACATATGGAGCTGCAAAACAAAAGAAATAATTCATTCTAAGTTTTGTGGATTTACTCACATTTGTTGAAAGGACGATCCTTTTCTCTTTTTTACAAATTTTTTACAATCTACAGGAAAATCATAAAGATTTTTCAATGTGAATATTTAACAAGTTAGATGAGAATTAGTTGAGGAGTGGGGGACGGGATGCATTAATAGGAGAAATGTACCTCTAAGTGGAAAGCAAGTACTCAGGGTTACCTCCCCGTTTGTTACTAGGTCCCCCAGTTTCCAAATGTTTTTTTAAATAAATAGTTTTCTCTCATTTCCTTACTTCCGTTGTGATCTAGAAATAACTGGAGTAACAGAACCCTTTAGATTATGATAAGGAAGTTGCGTTAATTCTATTATGGGCGAATGGTATCTTAGCTGAAATACTGCCCACCAACACCAAGACTTGGGTCGCCTAGAAGTATAAATTCCTCAATTGTGAAATAATCCCTGAAAACGTTGTTTATGTAATCATTTTGTGCCTGTGTAAGCATCTCCCCTGCCGTAACTCCCTCTTCATATGCTTTAAAGAAATGTACATCTAGATATCCTGCTCCAGCATAGACTCCATCTTTGTCTACCCATGTGTAAGCAGTTCTAGTGGAACCTACTGTTGCTATTGCACCCCCATTTTCCTTTTTTACAAAACACCAAGCAAAGCACGGGTAGAAAATTGAGGGATCATAATCCAGTCTTGTAAAAATAGTCAAGAATCTAATAGTTTTATGATAATATTCATCTAGATCAGTAATATTAAAATCAAGTTTTGCAGTAAGACATGCATCGAAAAAGATAATGGGCAGTTTGTTTTGATTTCTAAGATATTTGACAAATGGTGTGTAATAAAGAGGCTGTGTTATACCCATTTTACGTTTAAGCGAATTTGGCCGATAAGTGCCCCATCCGTGTTCAAAGCCATGACCTGCGTAGCTAACAAATCCTGCTCCTTTGGATATTGCTCTATTAAATGTTATGGCGTTTAAATTATGTTTAGATGCCCATAGTTTGATATGCTCAAAATCTGGTAATTGTTGTGATACTTTTCTATTTGTTATTTCACCCTCGTAGACAAATGGCAATGCACCCATAGATGGAGGAAATGTATCCCCACCGGCAAGCACTATTTTTTTGAACCATAGTTGGTCATAAGCTGTATTTTCATAATCGATTATCTTATTTACAACAATGTCTACTTCATCTTGATTTGTACAAGCTAGACGACCTATATGGACATCTGCATATAGATCGACATCATCAATGTTATTTGCATCCCATGTAGAATCTTCGTAATCTATTTCGCCAAATAGATTATTCCCATTTGCATCCCAACTACAGAATTGATATTCAGAATCATAGATGTCCCCATAATATAGATCAGAGAGAATATCTGGTTCCCACCATGATGCATAGGTTTGTCTTATGGGTAGTTTCTTAACATCTCCAACCAAAAGCACATAGTGAGTGTTCCATTCTTCAATAGCATATTTGATAAAATATTTGATTTTTTCAGCATTATCCCTTCCAGGAAAATCATCGTAGATTTCTTCCAATGTTGCAAGAGTTGTCTCTATCTCGTAACTGTTTTTATGAGAAATTAAAGGCTGTAAATTATTTAAAAATTCAGATGGAGTGATAATAACAAGATCATAATTATCAGAATATGTCTCTTTTATTTCTGATTGTTCATAGGCTATGCTTACTTCTATTTGCTCCGTGTATTCGATGGATTTGTCCAAAGGAATGTATCTAGCCGGGAAGATATGTAGTGAAAGAAATAATACATGTTCATTATCCTTGTTTAGACCAGTACCCATAGTATAACTGCACCATTCGCATGGATATGGTTCAGAATTGCCGTAAATTTCCTGATTTAAAGTTCTCTTCATGTTGGCTGTTGTGCCGTCCATCATTTGTTTAGATGGTACTGGTCCGACGTGTTTTCCAACAATCATAGTTTTTGTTTTTGAAGGTGTAATTTCTACATTTGTTATCGTTGTTCCAGGTGTAAATTCATAGATTTTTGAATAAAACGGCATCATTGGGGCTTCTTCATAGGCTATAAACGAATTCGCCTCTTGTACATTGACTTTTTTATATTCCCCGTCTTCGGTTAATATGGGTGATGAAAAATTTTGAAAGAACGTTATCGTTTCACCATCATATTGCATTTCTTCTATGTTTTCTGCTACTGTGTGAACAATGCTAGGTGAAACGCCGAGTCCAATGAAAAGGATAACCATTCCAAAAACAATTTTTTTTCTACATTTACTTCTGTTTATCATGTTTCTCCCCTGCTAAATGTATCTTATTTAAGTAATCGCATGGTTTTATATTTAAACATTCCTATTATATTTTTTTACTTGCTAAAACCAAAGAAATATGATATTAAATTAGTATGTAGTAAGAGAAATTATCTGTTTAAGTAATCGGGACTATGATTGTCAATTGATTGGTTCCGGTAATCGGTTGATTAGAAAAAAACTGTCGTGGTAGTTGTTGTTAACCTTGGGGGAATAATCTGATTGTTCTATTGCTGTTGTTCGCTCAACAAAGCATGTGAATAATTGGTATAGATTTCATTCTCTTCAAGATCTATCATACTCAAAATTCTCAGAACCAATGCAAAAATTATAAAGAGTATGCCCAATGGGGGATTTACAGCGTAAAGTAATGTAAAAATTATTATTATGAACGGTTCTATGGCGGAGTATAAAAAGTCTGCAAACTTTATTAACGCTGAAAAAATTGCCACGAGTATTTCCCAGATGTTGAAGCCCCCATCAAGGTTTACGGATATGATTTCACCAAACTTTCCTTCAATTAGTGACACCATATTTGAAACAACTGTCTTGATTGCATGGTTTGCATTTCCTGACAAAGATTCGACCCTCAGAAATATCTCTTTGAAACTGTCTTTAGAATTACAGTTCGAATTAGAAAAAAGATGTTGTTTTTCATCTAGAAAATTCCTTGCGTTTTCCGCTTTTTCTAATGCATCCATTATCGGGCTGGCATGAACAGTTTGTACGGCAGTTGCAGATGAAAACATAAGAAATGTGATACCAACCGCAAAAAAAACCAAACCCTTTTTATACAGATTTTTTACCATATTGTTTCTCCTGTTAATTGCTGCTACATAGGATATATATTGTAGACTTAAGTATTGTTGGAAAAATATTTATATGGTATATTTTAATGGCAGTTGATACCATGATTCACTGTGTCATAATGTTAAAATGGATCTAAAACTACATCCATGCATCAAGGCCCTTTTGTTCTGTTGATGCCATATCTGACAGTCCAAATGCTCCTTGTATATAGTTTTCAATCATCTTTTTGTACCACTTTAGATCAATTTCTGCCGTATCTTTTAGGAGATCAATAGG
>JAUWOO010000138.1 GCA_030612095.1 Thermoplasmatota archaeon
GTAGACGACATAATAGCAACATACAAACGCAAAGAAATTGACCCAAAACAACATTTCCGCTTTGGAGAGCTCGAGTGTTATGAACTGGCAAAAGTCCGTTCAACGAGACATGCGAAATACAATATCAACTACCACTTTGTATGGATACCAAAGACCCGATCGAAAGTGCTTCAGGAACAAGTAGCCACCATAGTGAAGAACGTAGCAATACGCGTATGTAAGGAAAATGGTTGGACACCGCTTGCAATGGAGGTCATGCCTGAACATGTGCATTTATTTCTAAGTGCACCACCGAAATGGGCACCTGCTGAGATCATCAAGAGGATTAAAGGCAATGTCTCCAGACAAGTTCGTAGACTGTATGACGAGTTCAAGGAATACCGAGAAAAAGAGCTTTGGGCGGATTCATACTACTGCGGTACCGCAGGGCATGTCTCTCAAGAACAAGTGATACGCTACATAGCCGAACAGGATAAACATGTAAAGAACATACAACCATTCAATTATTCCATATTTGACAAGGAACAGATGACGCTATCTGATTTTATCAGCTAGCGTAAGTGCTTACATCTCCGCTTTTAAAAACGGAGACTTACGCACAATTTGTTAAAGAAGGAATTTTATAGAAAACATAAGAAAAACTTGATTGAACTTAATGACAAAGACGTTGAAAACTTAGATGATAGTATACCTATCAAATTGAGGCCGTATCTACCTCCAACATTTAGTTTTGATTAATTTTTCCAATTCATTATCTCTTTTCCTTACACCATCCTTTACAAAACAGATTACAGGAATTTGTAACTCTCGTGCTCGTTTATATTCTATCTCAGTTGGTCCACTATATCGTGATGCAAATATCCTCAGATAAACGTGACATGAGTTTAGATGCGCCATCATTACCTTTCTTGCCGGTTTGCCATCTGCTAAAAAAGTTTCCCAATAAATTGGAACGTGAATACAGTCATACACACCCTCAGATAATTGACTTCTTTCAACTCTTCAGCTGTTGAACTGGTTGAAGAAAGCAAATTATCAACAAAACCAGTTTTCTCCAATTACTAGAAATAATCACCGAAAAGTTCCCAATTTTAGAACAGATGCCGCAAGATGAGTTATTCCTTTGTCTGTTATTCTGAACGACAAAAAGCTGATTTCTTACTTGTTGTTCATTTGAGAGATAACAACCACTCACTAAAACCTTCTCTAATTTCTTTTGGCGTCTTTTTGGCGTCTTAGAACATATTGTGTTCCCCTACCCGTTTTTCCAATTTTTTCAAATATCTCATGAGATACAAGAACTGATAAGTCACGTGACGCTGTTCTCTCCGAAATATTACAAATTTCTTGATATTCTTTATTTGTGATGCTGCCCTTTTACCTTACAAGGTTGACTGCTTCTATTTGTCTTTCATTAAGTCCCTTTCTAGCCAAATGTTCCTCAGTATAAATGTCCTTATGAAATATAACTTGGAAACCAAGTTCTAAATCATTGAATTCAGGTGTAGGAAATCCATGTTTATTACAGTCATCAAGGATTCTTTGTATGCCACTCCCATATCGTTCGATGAGTCCGGTGTCATAGAAAAGCATCGCGATTAATCTATTTCTCGGAATAGAATTATGATTTGGATCCATAAGTTTTTCAACAGACATACCAAATGGAAGTGCACCTGGGTTAAAGATTGTAAGCATATCACCCCATCTTTTCTCAGACCGATATAATGGTTAATTCTTATGTCCGTTGTACTTTTCAGCCCGAATCAAAAAGACATTTGTTCAATGAAAATCAGGGATTTCTATGTGGGGAATACTGTTTTAAGCACCATGCTTTTCTAGAATTGGAGTTATTAGTCAGCCTCAATTCATTTTTTCAGTAAGGGTGCAAAATAGAAACTAGAAAACTACTTTCCACTAAAATCCATCATTGTAACATTCCCTGTTTTAAGATCAGCAATTGGAAGTTTCGCAGGATCTGGGATAAAGTTCAACATCTTCTGATAAGATGTCTGTGACTGCCAACTTGATGCGTTTATCAAAGTAACTCCCCTGTACTCACCAATCGTGGCCAAGTGAACGTGACCTGTGACAAATATATCAGGAACCTTGTCTATAACCATATAATCCAAATGCTCTGGAGCAAGTGGCGTATATCCACCATAGACAGGAGAAAGATGATGTTTTTTCAACATAACCTTCATTATTTCCAAAGGCTCATTATACCTCAAACATTGTATATTTGTAGCAAAATCAAGCAGACTTTGTCCATGGTATGATAATACTTCCACACCATGAAGAGAGAAATAGCAGGGGTTGCCAACAAAAGTAATATCCTTACCGGAAAATAGATCCCGTATCTCTTTCTCAAATGCAGGTTGGGGCTCTGCAGGTCTAACAGCATCATGATTGCCAGGCTGCAGGACAATAGATATATGATCAGGGATTAATTGTAATTGTTCAGCTAGTGTTTCATACTGTCTGTATACATCAACTATCGAGAGTTCCTTATCTTGATTAGGATAAATACCTATTCCGTCTACAGCATCTCCAGGTATAACCAAATATTTTATTTTACCGGCAACATCTTTTTGTCTAGAATTACCCATCTCACCATTTATCCAACGCAGAAACGCCTGCCATTCCGTTTCCATGAATTGTTTGCTACCAATATGAATATCAGAAAGAAATGCAGCACAAACTGGTACTTCGGATCTATGCCCCTCGTTCTGAATACTGATATCTGGAAAAACTATGCTCTGAACTAGTAGTAAATCGCCATCCTTGCTGAGTTGGCATTTCATCCCTAATATCTCATCTAAAATAACTCCGCTTGCCATCTGAGTAGCTTCACGATTATCTTTCAAAACAATAGCTGCTGCAGTATCAGTCTCATCCTCTATCTCGATTAATTTATGTCCATTTTTAGTGGTTCTTACATCTTTGATTATTCCAACAATTTGTATATCTTTAATTCCACTCCTTTTAATTCTATTTATTGGAATGACATTTGCCATTTCTCGTCTCTGGCTTCGCAGTATTTTTCTTAAAACACTATATCTGTTTAAAAACAATTTTGTAAAATCATCGGTCTTCCCTTCACAAGTACTTTTACCAGTTATATCCTTAACTATCTCAATCTCGGGATCATATTCCAAAGATGAAGGTTTCCATCCTTTTACCTTTTTTATTTCTATTAACCGTGGTATTACTAATTCTTCTGTCTCCTCATCCGGCAGATATATCTGATCATCTTTGTCAGGATCATCGTATTCCAAGTCGTTTTCTTCAAAAGACATTTCAGGTTGTAAAACACCACCATATATTGTTGAAAGCATCTTTTTCTGCAATTCCTTTTTTTCAAGTGAGTCAACACAGGGCTTTGGAATATCTTCGATCTTTGTTTTCTGCTCGATATTTTTTACTTGTTCAACTGTTAAGACAAGAGGATACTCTCTTAATCTTTTAACTACAAGAGATGTGAATTCTTTTGGGTCATCCTTGGATAAAATATATTCCAATGTATCCGGTTGGACAAATGTGCCATGCTCCGAGAACGATTTAATTATGGATTTCATTTCCCC
>JAUWOO010000045.1 GCA_030612095.1 Thermoplasmatota archaeon
AAAATTAACTCCCCACTCAATAATATATTAGTAATTTCTGGTATAAATATCTTCTTGCATAGCTGAATTTATATGGCACGAATGTTTCAAATAGAAAACAATCGTAACGTTTAAGATAGAATGGGAGTTTTGAAATTGTAGATTTAAGGGAGGTATATATGCCAAAAAGTGTCTGGGATATGGATATGAACGATTTTATGGGAAAAAGTAAAACATCTAAAAGAACAGCAGTATCAACATCAATTAAAAATGAAGTTCTAAAGAAACAGAACTATAAATGCTATAAATGTAAGAAACCTCTTCCTGCTGTAAAACATTTCCATCATAAGAGAGCAGTTGCTAAAGGTGGTAAGAGTACATTAGGTAATTTGATGGCGTTATGTCCTAATTGCCACTCTGAAATACATCACAAAGAGAAATTAAAAAAAGCAAATGCAAAAGCAAGAGGTAAAAGTAAATCCAAAAATCCTTATGAGATAGATTTCAAGATGCCGAAGTTTAAGTTATAATACTGGATTTGAAAGGAAGATAGAATATGAAAAAACATCTTATAGCAACTGGAACTGCCGTTTTGCTTTTGATTGTTGGGTTGAGTGGATGTACAGATACGCAAGAAACACCTAAAATTGAATTTATTCAAGAAAATGGATGGCTTACAGTCAGTTTAGTTGAAAAATCAAATTTAACTTGGAATGATATCAATATCTCACTCTCATCAGGTAAATATTCAGATATAGGTTTTCACTCCAATATTGAAATATCTTCTCTTAAACCATATGGTAATGGTACCTCATGTCCCAATGATTGGGGTGTAATTACACAAGATAATGGTATTTATTTACAACATGTTAATGCAATAGTAACATTATACTGGATGCCAACGAATGCATCTCTGGGGAAATGGAACTTTACATAAACATTCCTTGATTAGAAAAAACCTATTGAAGTATTGAAAAGGAGATTTGCTAAAGGTGAAATCACCGAAGAAGAATGTGAAAAGATGGGGAAGAAATTAGAAGATTGAAAAGACGGTTTGGAATTGCAGATTTGAAGGCAATAAAATGAAAAAAATCAAAACCCTATCAGAATATGAGCAATGGATTGACAGTTCAGGAATAACATTTCTTCAAAGTCTTGGGATGAATACAAATTATTTTGTGCTTGATTTTGGCTGTCGACATGGAACCTATACCATTCCAGCTGCAAAGGTTGTGGGAAATGATGGACGGGTGTATGCTATTGATAAGGATATATCAGCATTGAATACACTGATGAAAACCGCTGATGAATTAGGTTTGGAGAACGTTAAACGTTTTGATAGCTCTGAGAATATTTATCTTCCCTTTGCTACAGCCACCTTTGATATGGTGTTGCTTTTCGATGTCTTACATTTAGTAGAAAACCGGAGAAGCCTGATTTCTCAATTGTATAATGTGTTGAAGCACCGAGGAGCCTTGGTGTTATATCCGCGGCATCACAAAGAACACATGCAGATGGATTTGGATGAGGTGATTAAGATGGTGGAAAAATCAGGTTTTCATTTTGCGATGAAGACATATAAGCAGTTAATGCACGATGACAAGTTGATTCAGGATGGGGTATTGATTTTTCACAAACATTAGTTCATGACGTATTTATTTTAAATCCCTCGCATCTAACTGTGAATTGATGTTATGATTTATTAAGTTGAGAAAGGAGTAAGTGGAAGTATTGATTGAAAAAGTTGAAAAATAGTGCTCTTTTACATCCCTTGATTTATTATGAATGGCAGGAAAACATACTACTCATTTCATGACATCCCCTTCAAAGACAGAGATAGTTATGATCGTGGTATTCAGTCGTCAGGAATTAAATTCAGCGTTAGAGAGATAATTCATATTTGGAATGGCTCAGCACATCGTGCACCCTTTCATTTTGAGAAAAATGGTTCAGGACATAGGTTACCATTTCAACTCAAATGAATCTCCCAAACGGTAAACTGTATGGTATGTGGATAATAAAGTGTGCACGATGTTGTGAACCAGAATTTCGAATATGGAGTACCCGATGTTCTGAGCTTTTCAGGGTGCACGATGTGCTGAGCCTTTCCACATATTCTTATAGCTATGGCAGTTCTGACCATAGCGTTTTCATTTGCATTTGCTCCTTATCCGCCCTTGACCCACGTTGCTGAGGTCATTGGATATTTACCTCTTTCCTTTTTAGCTATTGTTACAGCCTTTTTCTGTCATGAGATTGCTCATAAATACATGGGTCAAAAATTTGGCTACTGGTCAGAATTTAGAATGTTTCCACAGGGGCTTCTATTTGCTCTCTTCTTGGGTCTTATGGCTGGAATTGTATTTGCAGCTCCTGGTGCAGTTCAGATATTCGGCAGACCAAGTAGAGATGAAATGGGAAAAATCGCTGTAGCTGGTCCATTAACAAATCTGATTTTAGGTTTGCTATTTGTAGGTATATGGTATTTTTCATCTGGTATCATCGCATCAATTTCCTTCTTTGTTGCTTACATCAATGTATTTCTTGCTTTTTTTAATCTGCTTCCTTTTGGTCCGTTGGATGGAGCAAAAATCTTCAGATGGAAAAAGGAATTATGGGGAGTGCTCATTGGGATTGATATCGTACTATTTCTCATTATTTTATAGATGAAATCATAAGTAGGATATTGCTCTTACATAGAACGCCAGAACCACAGGAATTTTACAAGCATGTGTGGATATTTTATGGAAAGCCAGATGGGCGAAGATGCTACATAGCAGAGGCTTGTTAGTAAACCATGAGATTTCTTTCTACCTATCAATACCATACTTTCACAGAGAAAAATTAAAATGAGATTGATATTTAAAAAAAGAGAAAGAGATGGTTTTATTTATTCTTCAAATATGGAAGACCAGTTCTCTTATTGATACCTACTACCTTGTTATCAGGTTTATCGCAAGGTTCACCGCTCTTGGGTTTGTTCCCTGCTTTACAGAAATAATAGATTGTTTGTGTTCTTCCGCCTTTTAGTTCTACATCCTTTTTATGCAATACATATCCTTTATGTTCATATGCCATAGTTTATACCTCAAGCAGGATGAATAAGGAATCTCTAATTAATGTTTCCTCTACTTTACTGAGCTTCGACATGCTGGTGCAAAGAGTAAATGACTGAATCAAAACTATCGTACGATAAATCAGGATATCAATTCATTGTCCAATTATCATGAAGCTAAGTAATGTGGACAGGTTCAGCGACAAGGAGTAAGAGTCTAGAGCAATAATATCTTTACAAACCGAGATATTAAGTATAAATTTTTGTACTAATTCATTATTACATACCTTGGTGAATCAGTGGATCAAGAAGAAATGAAGAAGTTAGCGGGGGAAAAAGCAGTTGAACACATTAAAGACGGGATGATTCTGGGACTTGGGACAGGCTCTACTGTTGAATACACTCTAGAAAAATTAGGTGAACTTATAAAAGATGGGTTTGAAATCAAAGGTATACCGACATCTATGCACACAAAAAAACTAGCGAAAAAGTACAACATCCCTTTAACAACATTAAATGAAAATCCAGAGATTGATCTCACAATAGATGGGGCAGATGAGGTTGATTCAAAACTCAACCTTATAAAAGGTGGAGGGGGAGCATTAACACGTGAGAAAATCATTGCATACCACTCAAAGAAGGAAATTATCGTAATAGATGACTCAAAGGTTGTTAAAGCACTTGGTATTGATTCTCCGCTGCCCGTGGAGGTTATAAAGTACGGTTGGACTTCAACAAAAAAGGTAATTGAAAGGTTTGGTTGTAATGTCGAATTGAGAACAATCGTAGGGGAACCATTTATAACAGATAATTCCAACTATATTTTAGACTGCGAGTTTGAAAGAATAGAGGATCCTGAACAACTTGAAAAAGATATCAACAACATTCCCGGCGTTGTAGAAAATGGTTTGTTTATTGGTTTGGTTGACGAGGTAATAGTTGGAAGTAAACAAGGAGTTATGACTCTAGAAAAAGAGGTTTTTCCGTAACCGTTTTTTTCAAACTTCATTTCAACATTTTCTTTCAATACTTTTAAAAAAACAATGCTGTTAGTTGAATAACAGACAAACATTATGCATAGAAGCAATGTGAATCGAGGGGAAAGAGTAAATCAAATAGATAGAATTAAGAAGAAAATGAATTCTGTTGAATTTGATGCCCATTGGTACAGACGGGTGTTTCATACATTTGGAGCATCGTTTTTAGTATACTATTTGCTGCCAGATTTAGAATGGATCAATCTCTTTAAATTCTGGGCACCTATTTTATTAGTATTATTTGCCTTATTTTTGGAGTGTTTAAGAGTAACGGGAAAAATCAATAGTGGACATTTTTTTGGATTGAGGATGTATGAGAAAAAGAGGTTTGGAAGCTACTTGTATTTTGGAGTGGGCGTCCTTATTTTGCTATTGTTTTTTCCGCAGCAGATAGCAGTTCCATGCATACTGTGTGCATGTATCGCAGATCCAATTATGGGGGAATTGAGAAATAACTTAGGAAAAAAGCAGGTTTATACCATTGGCTTTCTAATATGCGTGTTTTTATTTTTGACTACGTGGCACAAGGCAGATATATGGATGATGTTTTTGGTTTCTATTGTTGGAGCGGGTGCTGCTGTTTTGAGTGAGGTGAAGAAATTATGGTGGTTGGATGATGACTTCATGATTCAGATAGTACCTGCTGTTTTGTTGCTGATCATATGGATAACTATTTCATATTTTGGGTTTGTGCCCCCTGAACCTATAATATATTCCTGGTGAAAAAAATCATGAAAAACAAAGAAATGTATTATTTGAAGGTAAAACGCAGCGATAAAAATATAGTTAGAACAGAAATATTGTTCGCCCCTTTACTTATAATCCTACCAATATTTGTAGGTGTTTTGTTTATATATGATTGGTTTTATAGAGGTTTTTTGACATGCAGTCCGGCTTTCGATGGTGAATTGATGCTTGGAATTATTATCCTAGTTGCAAATATTCTGTTTGACATACCTTTTATAGAATCCTTAAGTAGGAATCTTAAGGGAAAATAGAGTCTTTTACTTAACAAATTTAAAATCATAAAATACTGGCAATATGAAGGCTGCAGCTATACATGATAATGCAGTCATGAATACAATAACCATGGCGAATTGTTGAAGAGCGGAAATATTTATGAAGAAAATTGAGGAGATACCTGCAATTGTTGTACATGCTGCTTCTATGAGAGATAAACCCGTTTTTTCGATTGCTATTTTCGTAGCGTTGGTTTTTGATAAACCTCTTGCCATTTCCTCCCTTACTCTATGTGTAATATGAACGCCATAATCTATACCTATACCTATCATAATGGAGGCTATAGAGATAGTTACAACTGAAAGTGGAATGTCTAAAGCCACGAGAAATCCTGGTTCCCACATGAGTACAAAGGCAACAGGAATCATAGTCAAGAAACCATATACAGATGAACTAAATATTATTATCAAGGCTGCTAAAACTAGCAGTATTGCAATGATCATGGAGCGGGTTTGTTCATCAGTCAACTTTTTATTGATGGCAACATTTATTGCATCCTGACCAGTAAGTTGAGATACCTGACCGTTATGAGGTATATCCGCTGCTGATGCTATAGAGTTGACCGTATTTACTAGGGATTCAGTTTCTTCCATGCTTATTCCAAGTGGAATATAGACAATCATTATAGTTTTGGAGAAATCTTCGTCAACTAATCCCGCTTCAGCCACCATATCAAATATAACCGTTTCCACACCTACAAAGCTACCAATTCGCTCTATTATTGCATCTCTTTCAAGAATATCATTTACTTTTTTCACTTCACTAGCCAAAGAATAAGCATCTATACCCGCATTTTTCATCTCCATTTCCATATCGTACATAGCATCTATAGTTTCAGGATATGTAAGCCCTTGGGAGTCCGTCTCAATCAACAATGCATTGAAGTTAGCCCCACCAAAATTGTCAGAGTATTCCTGCAGTTTTTCAAGTTCAGGTATACCTTCAGGTGCCATATCAAAATAATTAACATCTGTCTTTGTCTGAGGTAAAAGAATCAAGGACATTACTGCCAAGAAACATCCTATGGCAATAATCCGCCTCTTGTTTTTAATGATAAATTCTGCAAGTTTGCCCCAGTGAGGAATGATACCATTTTTCTTGAAATTTAGTATGACTGAGAGAGTTGGAGTCAATATAATAGAAGAGATAAAACAAAATAGGATGCCAATTGCACAGGCGAAACCAAAAACAACCATCGGAGACATACTAGATATCATAAGAGAAGCGAATCCTATCATTGTTGTAATTGTAGAAAGTAAAATTGCCACCCCTGTAGACCGCAGTATTTTTTCCATCTTCTCTATTTTATCTTCGGTGGAATGTTCCTCCGCAAATCTGTTCATAATATGAATTGAATAATCGACACCGAGACCTAAAAGTAATGCCACCACGGCAATAGCAAGTATTGTCAATTGAGGTGCAACTATCCCTAAAACACCAAATGTCAATGCTATAGCATATGCCGTCGGCAGAAGTGTGATCAGAATACCTTTAACGGATCTATGGAAAAAGAAAAGAACAGCCGAAACAAGAAGTATCGCAATAGGGAAGATTATCTTAAAATATTCCATGCTAATTTTCCGAATTGCATTTTGCATGGCAACAGTACCTGTTACCGTCATCTCCGAATAATATGTACCCCTATGTTCAACGGCAGCTTTTGTTCCAGATAATATTTCGTCAAAATCTGCACCATTAGTTAATTGGATTATTATTACAGCAACTTTATATGTATTTGTGAAATAAGTGCCTTTCATCGCCTGAATCGTCATTCTCGATAGATATCTGGAGATAAGAGTCTCATCATCAGGAATCTCGTTTTTTCCTGTACCCCCCAATCCCCCAATCACATATGGTTTGGCGTTCTCTTCCTTTATATAATATGCCAAACTTCTAACAGAAAAAACACCATCCTGCTCTCCCTTATCGCTTTCAAACTTGTTTACCTTTGGACTGCAACTAACACGATCCATTTCTTTCAAAACATCTGGATTACGAATGTCATCTGCCTCAACATAAATTATAATGTTGTATCCCATCTGAAATTCTTCATCTATCTCACCCCAGATTTGTACTGTTGGATCATCTTGAGGTAGGAATGTAGCAAGATCTGATTCCATATAGATATTTGTGGCTTGGACGCCTACGATAGCAGTAATCAAAGTGAACACTAGTATGACCGTTTTTGGTCTTTGTACCAATAGTTTTGCAAGTGGCGTTATGTTCATGCATCCTCCGCTCTTTCAATGATTTTAATTCTGACAGGCCTGTAATTCTTCCTTTCCTCTTTAGAAAAAGCTAGACTTGCGAGTTTGTTGAGTCTATCCTCCATCTCATTTGAATATCTTTTTAAAAGTATTACAGGGGAAATTGCATAATACATGTAAGGATTTTTCCCTATACTATCATTTTTAATTTTTTTTCTATAAATTAATTTTTGTTCATACATTTTGGAAAGTGTTTCTCTCACAGTACTTGGATGAAGATGCGTACCTTTTATGATTTGCCCAGTTCTGACTCCGTCTTTTCTAAGTAAATACGTATATATGCGTGATCGGGCTCCGGATTTCAATATCTCGCGCACCGCCGTTTCCACGCTTTTGTCTCTTGTAATCCCTGCGTTTTTCATTAGTTTTACACCGATATTATTTATTTAATTTAATAATAAAGTCGCCTTGTCAGTTTAAATAGTTTTCTATTTTGTCGGGTCAAAAACGACAAAACATTCTGGTGTATTGTATACAAAGCAAAAAGGTCTATTCAACAGGAGAAAAAAATATGATATTTCCCTTATTATGTCGCCTCATTTACGATGAATTGAAAAAGTGTTTTTGGTCACAAATTTTAATGCATTATGTCGGGAGGAATCCGACAAAATGAAATGATATATTTTAATACTTGTTTATTTCAAATATCCAAGCAGGCAGTATAGCACGCGTATGCTTTTTGTAGTAAAAGGTTATAAAACGTTCATATGTGGGTCTGCGACCCACAACTCAATGAAGGGATACCAATTTATCAGTTTCTAGAAGAACTGCCCAGATTCCACTAGGACCTATGCGTAACTATTTATTTTTTAAGAAGTTATACCCACGCTATAAAATCATGGTTATTAGGACATTAGATGGTGGTAAATAATGAAAATGGATTGGAGTTCTGAGTTAAATAATAGTATTTGCACGGTTAGCCAGCTTAGAAAATATGCTGATTTATCTCATGATGTAGAGAGGAAATTATATGAGATTATAAAACGACATCCAATGTGTGTTACTCCTTACTATATGTCTTTAATAGATTGGGATAATCCAAGTGACCCCATAAAGAAAATGGCTATACCTTCATTGACAGAGTTTAACCTTGAAGGTTCGTATGATACAAGTGGTGAAGCAGAGAATACTAAGATGCCTGGATTACAGCATAAATATGAGCAAACAGCATTGATATTATCGACAAATAAATGTGCAACCTATTGTCGGTATTGTTTCAGAAAAAGACTGGTTGGTTTACCAAGTAAAGAAGTAATCAAAAGATTTGAAGATGCAGCTGAGTATATCAAGCAACATGAAGAGATTAATAATGTATTGATTAGTGGTGGTGACCCGCTTGTTTTGTCAAACGAGATCATCGAGTCGTTTCTTGCAGTGTTGTCAGATATATCGCATTTGAAATTTATACGATTTGGTAGTAGGACGCCAGTGGTGCTTCCATCCAGATTTGAAGATGATGCGCTACTTGATATTTTAAGGAGATACTCATATTCTGATAGGCGGATATATGTTGTTACTCAGTTTAATTACCCTCGAGAGATATCTAAAGAGTCAGTTAAAGCAATAAATAATCTAATTTCTGCTGGTATAATATTGACCAATCAAACGGTGTTACTGAAAGGTATAAATGACTATCCAAGAACGTTAGCGAAACTACAGAATAAACTTGTTAGCATTGGTGTTAATCCATATTATGTCTTTCAATGCCGTCCAGTTAAAAGAGTGAAATCTGCCTTTCAGGTTCCATTATGTAAAGGCATAGAAATCGTAGAAACAGCGAAAAAAAGCTGCAATGGGCATAGTAAACGATTTAAGTATATTATGTCACATAGAACGGGTAAAATAGAGATATTGGGAATACGTCATGATGATATATATTTTAAATATCATCAAGCGAAGGATATTAAGAATTTAGGCAGGATTTTCAAACGTAGGGTGGATAAGAAGGCTGGCTGGTTAGACGATTTTAAAAAACGTTGAAAGTAAACAGAATCGCCTAAAATCTGCTATCCCAATCGGAGCAGAGCTCCGGGGCATTACGCAGATTTTCGAGACGGCGATTCTAACCTTCGATGACCTGAAGGTCATCTTCGGTAATAAACCGGAGCAAAGCTCCGGGGTATTGAACCCATGTAGAAATAAACTCACAAGAAGTAAAGATCATGGAAAAACCAATGCGTTTTTAGTATGAAATCGGACAGTTATTTAATTCGCAATCCTAAGTAATTACTCATTTATGCCTAAACAAAAACTAACGCTCAGCATCGATAAGAAGATAATAACTCGGGCCAAGAAAAAGGGAATCAATCTCAGTTCCTTTCTTGAAATCCACCTGGTTGATTATCTTAATTATAGGGAGTGCTCCCGTCGGGATTCGAACCTGAGTAGCTGGCTCGAAAGACTAGAATGATTGGCCGGACTACAAAACCGCAAGAGTATGAGTACAAAGTAAGTACAAAATAAGTGAATTTTAATGTATTATGTTAATAATATTAGAATCATGTAGCCTGTATACAAAATATTAAGCACCCTTAAGCGATTAGTCTCACTGTACAAAGTGGAGTACCAATGACCATAGAAAAGACTTTAAAGAAATGGAAACGGTATCACAGAATTTCTGACGTAGGTCCAATAAGTCGTAGATATTTTGTTATGAATGCATTTGATGGAGCTCTTACTATGCTGGGAGTTGTAATAGGTGCCTATGTTGCAGGCATACTGGAACCTCTGCCAATTATTAGTGCAGCCGTTGCTGGATCAATAGCAATGGGAACATCTGGCATGAGTGGGGCATATATGACTGAGAAAGCTGAACGTACAAAGAAATTAAAAGAATTGGAAAAAGCGATGCTTACTGATTTGAAAAATGGGCTGCACCATAAATCACATAAGTTTGCAACAATCTTTGCTGCATTGGTAGATGGTATTTCTCCTGCATTGGCAGCAATGCTAGTAGTATCGCCTTTTTTTATGGTCAACCCTGGGATTATTACAGTCGAAACTGCCTTTTTTACATGCATAGTTCTAACTCTAGCCGTATTGTCTCTACTGGGCGTTTATCTAGCAAAAATTAGCGATGAAAGTATGATTAGATACGGTGTTCAAATGTTGTTAGTTGGATGTGTTACAGCATTTTTGTGTGTTTTAACTTCGATATTGCTCGGAGGAAACATTACATAATAAGCCAATTTAATCTCTTATCTCCACGAAAGGATCTACAATCAACAACTTCCGACTAGTTATAGAGAAAAACTTATTTTCCCATACGCCCCTTCCGTATTTGGATTGCTATGGATGAAAAAACAAGGATAGAAAAAGATATTGTGATGTTTGAAGAAAATCTTCAAGAATTAAATGATAAAACGTCTAAATTGCATAATAATAAAATTGTGGAACTTGCAACCCAATATTATGAAGATTCAAAGTATTATCTAGAAAAAAAGGATTATTTTACTGCTTTTGGATGCGTAAATTATGGGCATGGGTTATTGGATGCAGTTCTAAAGTTTTAAAAAAATTGCAATACTTTCAATCATCTTGTTATCAACTATATAAACAAAAAAAGACTTAGTGATATTAATCAGATGTGAGGGACCTCCTACATACATTCCGCACCCTCTTTGTAAAAAGTCGGTATTTTTTTTAGACAAGAAGATACGGTTTCATGTAATTATGTCCTAGAATCCTCAATGCTTTCTCCCCGCCAGGTCTGAGATTTTTCACCTCATATGTTATTGTGTTGCCTTCCCCTATTTTAACGAGGTGAACATCTTCAAATAACTGGAATATCCATCTCAACGTTGGCTTCTGAGTTGGTTTTTTTATCTGGTTTTTAATCGTTTCGTCATACATTTTCAGTAGATTTCTTAGCTTTCTTTCACCTATGCTGTACACAAGCAGTGATAAACACATTATTGTGGTCAGAGCGACAATTCTTTCAGGTTTCTTCAGGAAGAGTGAAGAGGCAAAGAACAAAGGATCTTTTAGGAATCTAAATCCTTTTTCCACATTTTGTTGTCCTTTGTAGTTACAAAAGACTTCATGATCACTCAGTTTCTCTTCAGAAAGTTCATTAGTTGCAACAATGAACAACGCTTTTTTTGTCGTTTCAAGCGTAATTGCCTCTGTATCAGGTGTGACTGTGTAATGAGGGAAATAAGTAATCGTTTTCTCATTCTTCTTTGATTTTGATGGGCGTCCTTTCTTGGCATATCTCTTTTTTACTTCAATTCTTTCTAGCTCTATGGCATGGTATTTAGACTTGGTTTGAATGTGATGCAGTGCAGCACATGCATCTTTTTTACAGTAAAAATCCTCCCTTTTCAGTGTTTTAATCTGTTTTTTGAGTGTTTCAAACTCTTTTTTCAGGTTCTTTGCAACAGTCCCCTTTGCCCTTTCCAGAGCAGACATGGAGTACACAATCAGCCATCTCTGCTTTACATCTCCATACTGCAAACTGCGCTTTTTGTACAAATACCCCTCCTGCAAAGGTGTTAATTCGCTTAGCAATACTGCAGTTTCTTCAATCACTTCCTTTGCTTC
>JAUWOO010000114.1 GCA_030612095.1 Thermoplasmatota archaeon
CTAGTGTCACAACAATTTAGTTTTTAGACAAATATAAATAGCTGTGGGTTCATATCATATTTTATGAAAAAAATGAAACTTACAGAAAAAGAGGTGAAACATCTTAAAGAATTTACTAAGAAAGGTAAGAAAAGCGCGAGATCTTTGACAAGAGCTCATATTTTGCTTTTGGTTCATAACGGAGAAAAAGAAACGAAAATAGCAGAGATATTAAACATTAGCAGGGCCACTGTCTCTAACGTCAAGAAAAGATACCGTGAAGAAGGTCTCAAAAGCGCTCTCGCTGAGAAATCAAGACCGGGGCAGCCTAAAAAATATACAGAAAGACAGAAAGCAGAAATCATAGCGCAGGCATGCACAAAACCACCTGATGGAAGGAAGAGATGGTCGCTAGTATTACTTGCTGAAGAAATGAGGCGCAAGGGGGGGTTTGAGACAATAAATCGGGAGACCATTCGGCTTATTTTAAAAAAAGCAAAACGAAACCTTGGCTAAGACGGATGTGGTGCATTCAAATGATCGATGCCATATTCAGAGGATGCATGTATGACGTCATTGATCTGTACGAAGAACCATATGATCCAGAAAGACCTATTGTCTGTCTCGACGAGAAACCGAAGCAGCTTCTCGGGGATGAGAGAAAGTCCATTCCAATGAAGCCTGGACACTCTGAAAAATATGATTATGAATATGTTAGGAATGGCACAGCAAACATATTTGTGGCGGTTGAGTTCAAAGCAGGAAAACGTGCGACTCAGGTCACCAAAAGAAGAACCATGAAGGATTTTGCATTGTTCGTGAAGATGCTTGTTGATGACAAATACCCAGATGTCAAAGTTATCCGATTGGTCGTGGATAATCTCAACACTCACAACGAAAAAGCATTCTACAGGACGTTCAGTAAAGATGAAGCAGAAAGAATTCTAGATCGGATAGAATTCCATTACACACCAAAGCATGCAAGTTGGCTCAATGCTGCCGAAATTGAGATCCATGTGATGGATATTGAATGTACTGGCAGGCGGATTAGTGATATGAAGGTTTTGACCCATGAAGTGGCAGCTTGGACCAAGAGAAGAAATGACCATGAAGATAAGATCAACTGGACTTTCACGAGCGAGAGAGCTGATGTGAAACTGTCAAAGTATTATGTCTAAGAATTAAATTGTTTAGACACTAGATTAGAGACTGAAAATGTGCCAGAGGATACCAGTATGCCTACAATAGCAATTGAAAAAGCATAGATCAGCACAGCTAAACCATCATCAAATCCTACGACTGCCAATATTGCATTAGTTAGTTTTCCTTTTGCTTTATACTCATGTATCACTGCTACGGTTCCCGCTGGTGCACTTGCTGGGGCCATCGCAGCAAAAAGAATCGCTAATGGCAGATTATTGGTTAATAGATAAACACCAAGAAAAACCACGGTAAATGCCCCAATGGACTCACCTATTATGATAGCGATTATACTTTTCCCCATTTTTCTCAGCAGGGAAATGGTTAACTCTCCACCAATAACAAATGCTACAAAACCAAGAGCAAGGTTTGTCATGGTTTCAATTTCAACTGGTGTTAATTGAATAATACCTAGAACATCAGGTCCTATAATGATACCCGTGATGATATAACCAACTACGCCTGTTATTTTCAGGAAATGGGTTCCTTTCCCAATAAGAAAGCCAAGGCCAATGGCAATACCTGCTAATAAAAGATAGTTGATCATTTCATAGGCTCCAACAGGCTAGATAAATGTTTATCTAAATCACTTGTAAAACGGTCGGCTACTTGCAAGTTTCAAATATTTTTTACCTGCCTTTTGTTCCTTCTTTTCAATTAACATTGTCAGTAACTCAAGCAAATCAATATTACCTATCAACCTGCATTTTTCATCAACAACAGGCAATTCATCCAAATCGCTTTCATACATCTTGACAAATGCAGTTTTCAACGTATCCTCATCTTTTATAGAAACTGGGGAGATCATAATATCCTCTGCAGCATTCTTACCAACAAATTCTAACGCGCCAAAATATGAGAGTCTACTCGGTAAGAGATTCATAAACTCTTGTTTAATAAGCATTTTGAGAGTAATCTTACCGATCAATTGCAGTTTATCATCTACCACATAAACAGATTTTAACCGAGGGTTTGCAATCATCACCTTTGCAATCTCATCTGTAGTTGCATCTTTACTTACGAATGCTGGATGCGGGGTAACAAGCATACGCATATCTTTTATCTTTACTGTTTCTACCATGTGTATCACTCTATTTTTTTACTTTTTATATTTCCGTTCTTCCACTATAACGGCAATATTGTCTTTGAAGAATATCTTCTTGGGAGACGATTTATGACTTACCGTTATAAATCCTAAAGATTCGAGACACTGCAACCACTTTCTTTTTCATTAATTTTCATCCCTTCCTCTTTTGAATCATCCTTCTTAATTGTCCAATTGTATTTTTCCAGAAGTGGCCTCACTTCCCCTTCGATTCTTTCAAATTCTTCGCCACTAAGATTAAAGGGGATTATGTTTCTATTTTTCAGGAAAAACTCCAAATATTTGTTCATCGACGAATTTATCGGACATTCTATCGGTTTTCCCGGGTCAAACACTAACTTCTGCTCAATAGTTGGCACTAGTTCGCTAATATCTTTCTCGAGTTCTATTAATTCTCCATTTTCATCACAGTCTTTAACCCCTGCTATACCATTTAACTTCAATCCATAAACTGCAAATGCTTTTTCACATCCAACTATTTTCATTATTTCTTTCGCTTCTTCTAGTACATCCATTGTATCATCTCCAACTTAATCCTCTTAAAAAAATCCAAATTTTTTACTTTTTATATTTCCGTTCTTCCACCGACACGGCAATATCATCTTTGTAAAATATTTGTCGTGGTGAAGACTTGTGACTTACCGTTTCAAATCCCAAAGATTTGAGGTAGCTAATTACTTTTTCTTTCATTTTCTTCATTCCATTTAAAATAATTCTTTTCTCTTCTTTTCGCTTCTTTTTTATTCTTACGTTTCTCTTCAGTCTTTTCTTCTAAGTGTCTCTTCTCCTTTGCTATCCCGCCTTGCAAAACTCGCATTCTAGAATCCATGGCTCTAATCTTTTCCTCAATGTGTCTTCTTTTAACGCTAAACTCTGCTTTGGTAATCTTATGGCTTTCACATTTTGTCCTAAGCTCATCGATTTTCTCATGATCTTTTTCAATATTTTTTTCCAGCTTTGAAATATTTCTCTCTAATCTTCCAACGAGACTCATGCTATTTCAACTCCTAAAAACACATACTTTCTATCTTTCATAATAATTCCTACAAAAAAGATATATCCACTCTTAATCAGTGTCTGTATCGATTCATACTTCTACCTCATTATTTTTTTAGTAGAAGTCGTCAGCTCAGTAATGAGCGGTTCTGGCGGGCGTCATGGCATGAACGTCATGGCGGGCGTCAAGGTGGACTTAATCGCCTACATGGTTTATAGTAAGAATCCATTTATAAGCTTTATGATGTCGGTCGACTCCACACTAGAAGGATTAAAGAATCTAACAAAGAGGATATTTTAAGGTTTAATAAGTATATTTGCCCTTAAAGTTTCAGAAAATAAGTTAAAGAAGAAAGATAGAACAGGATGCGAATTGGATTGATATTTTATGTTTCTGCAATAAGGCATATGTATTTCCATAACACTCCAGTCACTCTCTGCATCAAAAACATCTTTAGCTTGTGCTCTGCACATATACGTACCATTATCTGACCATCGATGACTTACTGTGATTTCCTCACCAGGGGCATATGGTCCAATCCACTCCCCAACAGTTCCATCATCCCAATCAATGAAGAAATACACGTCATTACAATCCAAGTCTGTTGCAGAAAACTGATAAGAATATCTTCTACCAGCTCTACCAGATGAGGGACCATCTATCACAGGACTATTTGGAGGCGTATTTGAATCGTCTAATATTTGTATTAACAAATCCTTCATTTCAAAATAAACTGGTGCAACATTGAGAAACAGATTTTTAGCACCTAGCACGCCACAGATATTATGTTTAAAATCTATCCAGGGAGCAAATCCAAAAGCACCGGGAGAACTAGCCCGAATAGCTACTCCAGTGTCGGAATCTATTTCCTCCATCCAACATCCAATACCATATCGTGTCTCCGAGCAACCTGGTTTAATATCTTCATATTTTTCCCAAGGCGTATACATAATAGTGGCATTTCTCGTTTGATCCTGGACAATCTGCCTCACAGAATCACTGGAAAGAACTCTAGTTCCATTGAACGTGCCATCATTAAGAAGCATTTGCAGAAAATTGACATATTCCCTTGCCGAGGATTGAATACCACTAGCAATTCTAGGGTTTGTCGTCTCCCCAAATGCATAAAAATCAGTATTTGGCATCATCAATGGCGTAGCTATGTGTTCATCAAACAGTTCCATCCATGGCTCCTCAGCCGCCATCTCAGCAATTCTCCCTGCAACCTGCATTGAAAGAGCACCATACCATAGCTCCGCTCCAGGATCGGCAATTAAATCGATTTCAGAAATTAGATCTACACTTTCCTCAAGGGTAATTTCCTTATTAGTCAGAATTGGATCATTAAGTGCATTATATCCAGGGGTATATCCTGGAAGTCCTGAGGTAAGGCTAAACATCTGTCGAATAGTCATATTCCCTTTTTCCAATTCGAAATTCTCTAAAAAATCTGATGCTTTAGAATCAAGTGATAATGCTCCATTGTCTATAACCGACATCAAACATCCGGCCGAAAGCCATTTTGATGCAGATGCAATAGGTACCACTGAATCTGTAGTTAATCCTGAGAATCCTTCATCATAGATGCATTCACCATCTTTGAAAATGATTAATGCCAATCCATGAACTTTTGGAGCAGAATCCTCGAGTAACTGGTCAATTGCAGAAAAATCAAAATCATTAGACTCGATTTCAGGAGTTATTTCCATACCTGCAAAGACAGATCCGCCTAGAAGTAATATGATTACAATGTCTGTAATTAAGAATTTCATTAACATTTTATACAACCCATATAGTTATGATTGATTTCATAATGTTTAAAATGAATGTCACTTCTTATATTATTTATTCCCAATTTATTCCCAATTTAAACCCAAATATTATAACAAAATCAGATAAGGTGGACAAAAACGGAACTTTTAAACCCCATTCATTAAAGAGATTATTTTCCCATAGATGGAAACATTTTCTTGTTGCAGTAGGAATTGTCAAAGAAATCAGGTAACAGTACACGATATATCATTGCTTTGGATGGTTTTCAAAGAAATCTCATATAATGTCCATCTCTGAACCTAAAAAATATTATTGGGCTTAGGTCAATAATATCTTTGGTAATTTCCATAAATTCACATTTGGGAAAAGACAATTCTTACGTCACGCTTTTCATCTTGTTTTTTCCACAAACAAAGTAATTAGTTAGGGAGTTGATGGGAATAAAATTAATTGATTTTTTGTAACTTCCATCATTGTTTGTAAGGTAAAAAATCTTTACCCAATAGCTCTCTA
>JAUWOO010000140.1 GCA_030612095.1 Thermoplasmatota archaeon
GTGTCGTTGGCAAAAATTGTGCGAGAAGTTTCTTGGAATCATCAAGCACTAAAAAACTGTGTGGAACCAGAGTGTGCCATAGTGAAATATGGGTCAGTTGGGGATCCTGACTTATGAGTTCATGGAGAAATGTCGTTCCACTTCGCCAATGGCCAATGATGAAAATTGGCGGATGATCCATGTGAGTCTTTGCAATTCGGGGGCTGTATACCAGTTTGAATAGTAACTGTGCTGGCAAAATAAATATTGTAGAAAAAGTGATAAATAGTGCACGGGGCAGAAAAGCCCGATCTACTCCACCATGGTCGATCAATAGACGAATCCAATTTATAATAGATGTGCCAAACAACGGATGACGGGAATCCCGAGTATGATCTTTCATTTTTACCGTTTCTCCCATCTTTGTAAATCCGTTAACCAGTTTATTTATATTGTCATTTTAGAAATATTTGCATAAGTGTTAAAAAATATCATCGACTTACAAAGATTGTAGCTCAATGTCAAGAAAAAACATTCAATTTGCCCCTACAACTGGAAACGAAACGAAGAAGATAAACGTAGCGATACTTGCAGAGGAACCTCTTGGCTGGGGTTCAGGTAAACATTATTTCCCAGCAATATTGGATGGCTATTCATGGACTGTCAAAGATAGGATTTACAGGATATCTGCAACATATCTAAATGACGAAGACATATTACAGGGCAGACTAAACATTTCTGATTTTGATGTTTTATTAGTTCCAGGAGGGGGAGTTGGGGATAGTGAATCAATAATTAAAGGTTTCAGTTGTTTAAGAAAAGTGAAGAAATGGAAAAAAAATGTTTGCAGATTTGTAAAAGATGGTGGAGGTTGTGTTGGAATTTGTGGTGGAGCGGCTCTTATCACAGGATTAATAACCGGGTCTGGCAACACCACTACGACATTTACAGAAAGACAATATAATAAAAGTTCTCTTGGGATTACATGCGTCAACTCATATTATAGAGATCTTGCAATGCCGCTTTTCTATCCATTTCAAAGAAAATATCCGGAAAAAACTGGTGCGATGGCATACGTATTTTCTTTTGCCCCTGGAGAAATAGTTGATGGTACCAAGGTATTCACAGGAGGGGTTCCCATAGATTTTCCCATACGCCATAATCATCCAATTTTTTCTGATTATTCAAAGGATACAATTCGTATTAGATGGTGGGGCGGTCCTGCGCTTGTTGTACCCAAAAATCTAGATAGGGACGTTAAAATTCTTGCAAGATATCCATCGCAGGAATTATCTGAAAATGATTCTACAAGGATTTATGCGTGGAGATATACGGGAGGTATTCGCGGTCTTCTTTTGGGCATGATAAAAGCATTCAGGTTTATAAAAACAGAAAAGGAAAGTTTGAAAAAATTACTAACTTATACATATTTTTTTGCAGGAGATTGGGAAAAATCTGGCAAACTTATTGAGTTGAATTTTTCAAACAAACCATGTATGACTGCGGAAGTTTATCCTAATGAAAACAAGGGCAGAATAATTCTATGTGCGGCTCACCCAGAATATATGATCTGGCATGGTGGCTACATAGATGAGGTTGATGACAATAATTTTAACTGTATTGCTACAGGTTTTCATCAATGGAAAAATATTGCAAAACTAAGTGATAAAGCAATAGAGGAACTTACTCATACTTGGTGGATCGTTCGGAGAATTGTTGCATGGGCTGCAAAAGTACCTGATGACCATCTTCCACCAATTGAAAAAGGAAAAATCACCAAAAAAGGAGAGAATATCTTATCCAGACAGATATTTTGGGATGGGCGCATTATTAGTCAAATAAGAGACATTTGAAAATATTATATCGATTGCATTCTTCAGCCCGATGAAGAAGAACTAAAAGAATGCTGTGCTGTAAAAACAAAAAAGAATAGTTTTATCTCTCGTACCCTTAAAAAATTCGATAGAAAACCAAAAGAACCTAAAATTAAATTTTCCCTCGATGACATCCTCCTTGCAAATGGCCCACCACTGGAAAAATAATTAGATTCTATGATAAATCGTCTTTTTCAAAACACCTCACACAAAGCAAATATTTAAGAAGGTGATTTTTATATGACCTCACATTAGAACATAGGAGCATAAAAATGACAGAAGGAACAGTAAAATTCTTTAACATGAGAAAAAGCTTTGGGTTTATAACCGGGGACGATGGAAAAGATTACTTCGTCCATACAAGCGGATTAACCGAAGGAACTTCATTAAATGAAGGAGATAAAGTCTCTTTCGAAGTTGTCGAAGGAGATAAAGGCGAAAAGGCTGAGAAAGTTAAAAAACTTTAATCCCTTTTTTGAATTATCCATATAAGAAAATGGATTTGTTACAAATCAATCTTGAGGTTGAGTTGTAATAGTTGTTTGTCGAAAGAGTGGGTATTAATGCCCACAGACGCTTTTTTTATCAATCAAAAATTTGGTTTTAGGCATACAATGAAAATTTTAGATGATTTTATAGATGTCTATGATGTCTACTGAGGTATTGTGGTCGTTTATTGCTCTGACTTCGAGCGTATGAAGCCCACGTGTTGTTTGCATATCCCATGTAAATGGCACATCACCATCAGTATGTTGTTTTACATTATCAATGTAGAATTCCACTTGGTTAACGTTTTCAGCGGTTACTTCCACCATCAATTCCCCAAAAATTCTAGGGGATGCTTTTTGAATAGGCATTTTCTTGAAAAATGTTGTGAAGTCCTGTCCAAAAAAATAGGTTTGGAAATTCTTAGGTGTTTCAATTTGTACTTTGGGGACATCAGGTTTCAAGTTACCATACACTCCATCTATATACATTATTCCTGTCCCCTCACCATACCATTTTGCAAACATGTTTGCGTCATATGCAATTTTAAGCCAGCCGTCCTCCCCCCATTTTGTTCCTGCGCTGTTCTTTACAATCCAACATTGTTCATTGTCATCATAGCCCACCATATTCATTACATGTGCCCCAACAAGTCGCCCCCCTCTGTGTATGTACACCCCTCCAGTGGAGTAGTGAAAATCCTTCCAGAAATAGACACATA
>JAUWOO010000071.1 GCA_030612095.1 Thermoplasmatota archaeon
TACTAAAAAACGATGGCAAAGCATTGATCAGTGTATGGTCAAGATGGCAGGATAGATACAGAAAACAGTTTTTTAAAAAGTGGTTTACACAAGTGGGGCAAGCGGAGTTTGGAGATATCGATATTTACTGGAGACAACATGGTCTTGACATTCCTCGTTTTTATCACCTATATAGCAAAAGAGAATTCTTAAGTGATCTATGCAAGGCAGATTTAGAAATAATAGACATCCAGGATGTTAAAATGCATTCAGAAAAACATCCCGATAACTATTTTGCTGTGGTAAAAAAGAAAAAATCCCAGGAATAAACTATTGGAATTCACCTGGTTACCTTTATTATATTCCTTGGGGTTCTGGCTGCGTCATGTAACTACCTATTATCAAAACAATAATTGCAATGGCTATTGCCCAAATTGCAGATAAAAAACCAAAAGTAGGCAGTATATCAAACTGGAATAAGAAAATTGAAAACTCGCCTATAAGAATACTTGCTATGCATCCATATTTAGTTGCTCTACGCCAATACAATGCAGCAATTGCGGTAGGACACAAGACAGCAAGACCTGAAAACGTTGTTTTTACTAGTGTCCCCATTATTCCTTCGTTTGGGTCGTATCCGCCAATGACAAACCACATGGCAAACAAAGAAAGCACTATAATCAAAATTTTTCCAAATGTTATCTCAGAAATCCGGTGTTTTTTCCGAGGGATATCGCGCGCGAGCATTGTCGAAAGCGAAAGGAGTTGAGAATCAGCCGTAGACATAAGAGCTGCTAGAGCACCTACCATGACAAATGCGTAAATCAGAGATGGTGTAAATTTCTCCACCATCATCGGAAGTACTTTATCCTCCTGTCCAGGTAGTACTGTCAAACCTGTTCCATGTGCCCATACACCGATCAAAACCGGAAAAAGAAACAAAAAAGATACAACGATAGGATACAAAATCATAGACTGTTTCAACGATTTTTGATCTTTTGCCGTGTAAAATCGTGAGAAGATTTGAGGAAACATCGGATCAGCAAATATCCACAGAATCATAAACGAGAACCAAATCTGTGGCAGGAAATAATCATTGCCCCCTGGGCGGGTAAACAAATCAGGATTGGCACTGTATGCTAGAGCATTGGCATTTTCAAATCCCCCCAGATTTACTGCTATGAATATTACTGCAACAGTCATGGCTAGTATCATTATTACACCTTGGATTACATCCGTCCAACCAGATCCTCTCATCCCTCCAGACAATACATAAACCATTATCACAACCATAGTGATTATTGCACCTATCTGCCAGCTGATACTGCCAGTTACATATTCAATAAGAATTCCTGCCCCAATTGCTTGAACAGCAAGATATGGAATAGTAAATATTACCATTACTCCCATAAATAGCAGTCTTAGACTAGTGCTGTTAAATCTATCTCCAATAAGTTCGGGGGGCGTGATATATCTCTTTTCCTTGCCCAATTTCCAGACTTTTCGTCCTATGACATAGAACATGATGGCCATTATTGCTGTCCCAAAACCCATTATTCCATACTGGCCAAAACCACTCTTGTATGCATTTCCAGCAAATCCAAGGAATGTAAATGCAGAGAAATTTGTTGCAGCCAGTGTAAAAAACAAAAGAACTGGACCAAACGTCCGGTTTGCTAAAAAGTAATCTTCAGGTGTCTTCTTTGTTTTCCTATGCGCAACTACACCCAAAATAATGAGAAAGATAAAATAAAGTACAATCAAAACTAGAAATGTCATTTGCCATCCCTCCAAGCAAATCTTGAAAATGCATAGAATGCAAGAGAAACAGATAATGTTAAAACTAACAGGTATATGACCCAAAATGGAAGGCCAAGTATAAACGGCTTAGATTGCCCCCAGTTCCAGAAATCCAGAGATAATAAAAACAGTCCAACAAACAGTAGATACCATAAGACATTGCTTTTTTTTGGAAGCCAGAATGGCAGATTTTTCAAAGTTTTTCCTCCTTTTAAATCTACCTTTTCCTGGTTTTTTTGGCTGGAAACGGTAAAAACAATGCCACTTTAATATCTCAACTCATGGGGATATTAAATCTAGGTAATAAATGTTTACTATTTTTTGAAAAATTATGAATGTCATTATGTCTCCCAGCCATTGAGTTCAAATAAAAAATTACTGAGTTCACCGATTTGTTCAGGGAGAATCTTTTCGACCCTCATATTTTGATAAGGTATGTTCTCAATCTCTATTCCGTATGCTTCACGTATCGTAGTTTTTATCCTCTTTCGCCTGTGATTAAACAACTCTCGCGTAAGATCAAAAAAGAATGTTTCATCTAAAACAGAAAAAGGAGGAGATACTCTAGGGAACAATCTAACAACACATGAATCAACCTTTGGTTGAGGATAAAAACATGTTTTAGGAATTGTTTCCATAATCTCGCATAGTGATTTATAATAAACACCAACAGATAATCGAGAATAATCCTTGCTACCGGGTTTTGCAACCATACGTTCTGCAAATTCCTTCTGATAAATCAATACTGCTAAGGTAAAATCACAGTCCAGCAGTTTGAAAGTGATCGGTGACGATATGTGGTATGGTAAATTCGAAACAATCTTGTTGAATTTTGGAAGAGTTTTAAAATCAACCTTTAAAGCATCACCGCTAATCAATAATACATTATCAGGTAAACTCCCCTTGAGATCACGGACAAGATTTTCATCTATCTCTATTGCTATTACCTTCCGTGCCTTCTCAGCTAGCAATTTTGTAATAATGCCCTTTCCGGGTCCTATTTCGAGAACAACATCATCTTTCTTTATATCTGCATATCCTATTTCTCGCTCTGCTACCCGTCTATCAATTAAAAAATTCTGACCAATTTTTCTTTTTGTCATATTTAGATTAATAATGACCCTTTGAAACAGGAGGCCGTGTGAAAATACGATATTTTTGGTCAGGATCCGTAAGTTCTAATTCAATCCGTTTGGCAATAAGTTTATCAGGTGCTCTCAAGAAGTCTATGCGATTACACATCTCCTCAAAGGAGGTAAAAGGCTTTTTTCTACGTTCATCCAGTATGTCGTGCATCATTTTTTTACCAAGTCCAGGTAAAAGCTCCAGAACATGGAAACGAGTAGAAATAGCAGGTGATTCGTTAAAGAATTTTATAAAACGATCCATCTTATCGTGCACCATATCTAAGATAACATAAGGCATTTCTCCATGAGCTGTTGCCGTTAAATCTTCATAGTTGACTCTACCTTTAATCTTAGTTATCTTCTTTCTTTTATTTGAGTCCTTGCCGACATATATTCTATCGCCAATGTTAAAAGACATGTCGTTTTTTGGTACTAACTCAAGTAATGTAAACTGATTTTCACCTATGCCATATACAGTAGGGTGTCTTTTGTGGAGGGATATATCTCCTCTCCCTTTTTGCAAATAATCCAAAACATATACATAGTCCTCCACAACTAAACCTCCTGTTATTCGATATAGTATTTGCCTACTATTTCTAAAATCTTTTTTATATTGTCCTCACTCAGTGTAACCCTTTCCTTAGCAAAAATAGTTTTTATATCATCTTTAGTGTTTGGAAGTAAATCAGCTATCTTATACGCATGAACCTGCTCCAAAAATTCTAACTTCATCAACTCTTTTATCATATCGTTTGTCTTTTTAACAGGTAATTTTGCAAACTTTTGAGCATGTTCCAATGCAATTCTCTGTTCATATAATATCTCTTCTCGTTCCTTGCTCAATTTATTTAGAATATTTTTAACCTCAGAAAGTGAAACGGGTCTAGCCTTAGCATCGCTTGATGTCACTGTTGCACTCTCCGTAGATGATCAGATCTAATAATCAATGTTTTATGTTTTTTACCTACATCAATGCCAACTAGATATGAATCTCCTTGCATTCCCTCTACCTTTCCAGTATATCCATGGAAACGAATATGTGGCATACCTTTATGCACTGAGGGATCGATGACAATATTTACAGAGTCTCCTTCCTCAAATTGCTGTAATGCTCTTGTAATAGAGGAAAGCCCCCTATCTCTTGGTTTCTTCCTTAGTATGTTTCTACTTTTACTTCTTATGCCTTTTGACCGTTTTACCAATTTTATTCCCCCTTGATTTCTATTACGTCCAATTCTGTTACCTTACAGGGAACACCTATCATTTCGCTTATGCTTGGTCTAGTTCTTCCGTCATCGCCAGAGATCAGCTCCTTTATATACGTCCCAGACTCTGCTTCTATGGTCAATGTTGCCATAGCACCCTCTATTGACTCTATGTTACAGTTATGTATCTTCTTCTCTCTAATCATATTAGCTCTTCTGCGAGCCACTCTTGACGGTGTAAACTGACTTATTGTTTTATCCTGTAATGCCTGAGCTACCTTTTTAAGTTTTTCTTTATTTATAACTTTTTCCCCAATTAGGACAACATGATATATTTTCCTGAAATCGGCAGCCTTAATCCTAGCTATTTCGTCCCTATCAGAAAAACGCAAGTTAGTCACTTTGATATTACCTTTACCGTGGATGTTAATCTTACGTTCCAATTGAGATAAATCCAGATTTCTGACCTTTGGGTCTTTTATCTCTAAAACAAAAGGCCGCCCATTCCCAAGCATGAGGGCATCGATATCCTCCCTACCACACCCATGAAATGATTCGTCAGAACTTCTTGTTTCCTCTAAAGTTTTTTTCGCAACTAACTCTTCAACGCTTGTTTCATACATCTTACCTGTATAATCACACTTTCTGCATCCTTTTCCGCGGCAAATTCTACAAAACCATCTAGTCTGTGGTATATCTCTCCTATATTTATTGTACCGTCCATAAATAAAAAGTGATTTAATCTGAAGATTTACAACATCAAACGATGTGTCAATAACTGCCATTATGGTCGGCTTTTCAAAATCCACCTCTTTGTCAAGTTTCTCTTCGAGAGTCTTACCAATTCCTCTTTTCAACTCCGTTTTAATGGATTCTGCATATTCAGATCCAGTAAAATCCAATAACTCTTGTTCTTTATCAAGAATATCATCATCTATTTTGGTTCCCACCAGGAATGTTTCGAAATCATACTCTTTTAATGATTCTGAAATCAGATCTGCAAAATGTTGTATCTCGCCAACCAACCCTAAGCAAAGCCAGCAGTTATCTACCTCAACTGTTTCATATTGTTTCAAATGTTTTCTTAGTTGATCTCCACGCTCTTTGTTTGTTATTCCGTTGTCAATTTTTGCGAAAAGTCTCCCTAGACAATGATCACATAGTTTGTATTTTGACAGAGCTTTTTCTGCAATTTCAATGTTCTTTTTATCTTTTAGGCTATCTGCCATTTGGAGGGCTTAATAACAGGTGGTATTTTAAGTGTTGGTATGAAAAAGACAAGGACCAGATTATGACTAATTTCGAGATCGGTCGCATCTCATTTTAGCAACGTTTTTAATGGTTAAGGATATACGATATAAAATCTCAGGAGGTAGAATATATGGTTGAAGTTTCTCCATTTAAAGGCATCACGTATAATAAAGAAAAAATAGGTAAACTAGATGATGTAACATCTCCACCTTATGACATTATATCTTCAGATATGCAGACAGAGCTTTACGAAAAAAATCCGTATAATTTTGTAAGACTCATACTTGGAAAACAAAATTCGGATGATACTGAACAAGATAATCGATATACACGAGCTAAAAAACAGTTTGATTCATGGATGAAAGAATCGATCTTGACTGGGTCGGATAAAACAGCTATTTTTCCATATAAAATTGAATATAATGTCAAGAACCGATCAAAGACAATGAACGGATTTTTTGTCCTATTAAAACTAGATCCAGAATATAAACAGGTAAAAGCACATGAAAGAACGTTGTCTAAGCCAAAGGCAGACAGATTGAATATTATGCGTGCTTGTAATGCAAATCTTGAACCAATTGAACTGTTATACATCGATGAAAAAGATATAATAAGGAAGAAAATAGATGAATCTCTTGGTGAGCCCATTATAGATGTGAAAGGATACGACGATTTTACCCACAAATTATGGAAGCTAGAAGATGAAGATATTACCTCTCTAATTACAGGCGAGCTTAAAGATAAAATTTTGTTTATTGCCGATGGCCATCATAGATACCAAACCGCAATTAATTATGCTGATGAAATGGAAAAGAAAACAGAAAATCACAATGATAATGCGTCGTTCAACTACCGGATGGTCATCCTTGCAAACATATTTGATGGGGGTTTATCTATTCTTCCAACTCATAGGCTAATCAAAATGTCAAATATTGATTTAGAACATCTTGTGGAAAAACTAGGGGAGTATTTTACTGTTCAAGAAAAAAAGGTTGATGATTCAAATAAAGATTATGAGTCACGGGGAAAAAGAATTAAAGATGAACTAGCAACAGAAAAAGAACACAAATTTGCAATGTATCTAAAGGGCAAATATTATATCTTAACATTGAAAGATGAAAAATTAATGGACAAGTTTGCAGGTGACCGCTCAAAGACCTGGAGAACGCTGGACGTTTCAATTTTACACAAGATCATACTTGAACATCTATTAGGAATAAATGAAGATAATCTAGAGGATCATGTGAAATACACCCGGGTTGATGAGGAGGCAATACAATTTGTTGAGGAAGGAGATTATGATCTCTCCTTTTTGATAAATGCCACAAAAATAGCGGAATTAAAAACAATAGCAGAGGCAGGTGAACACATGCCTCAGAAATCCACTTATTTCCTGCCTAAAATGTTGTCAGGCCTTGTTATATATAAAATGGACATGTAGTAGGGTATGATATTGCACCAGTTACTTTAATAAACAATCATACATTCCGTCATCGATTATGTCTTTGATGGAAGGTCTGTTGGTTTTTTTCGCTATACTTTCTGCATATTTCCTTATAGTAATGTTTCTCCATAAAAAAGGCATTTTGGAAAAATATAATATTTCCCTTTATGGTCCGGCATTATTATTACGTACCAAGAAAGGCAGGACTTTTCTTAAAAAAATTGCAGATAGAAAGAGATTCTGGAAAGCTTTTGGAAGTTTTGGCATTGTTTTTTGCTTTATCATGATGATTCTAATGGTTCTAGTACTTGCTCTGCAAGCATGGACGGTGTTGGGTTTTACTCCTGAACAAAAGGAGGCATTACCTGGCATCGAATTTGGTTTAGTACTTCCAGGTATTAACCCCATACTTCCCCTTGAATATATTGCGTACATACTTCTGGCATTAGTTGTTGCAGTCATTGTACATGAGTTCTCCCATGGCATTCTTACGTTTGCAAGCAACCTAAAGGTTAAATCATTAGGTATCCTCTATCTTATCATACCGCTAGGGGCATTTTGTGAACCAGATGAGGAACAACTGCGGAACACAAAAACATCGAATCGTATGCGTGTTTATGCTGCAGGACCGACATCAAATTTTACTGTTGTTTTGATAAGCATTTTGCTTTTTTCATTTGTCTTTATGCCTGCAGTTCAACATGCAGCAGATGGCATTGGCATTATTTCAATTGGTGAAGACACCCCTGCTGAGGAACTGGGCCTTCAACCTGGTATGATAATAACTCATATCAATGACACAAAAATCGATACATTCTATGATTTTTTTATAGTGATGAACAACACTCGAGCAAATAAGCCCATAAACATATCGTATGTTGGACAGGAGACTTATTTCAAAAGTGTTATTTTATCGGATAAATATTACGAATATGAAAAAAGAAATCCTGAAGCAAATAACAAATCATATATGGGTAAGGGTTACCTTGGTGTAGGCCCCAATCCATTCATAGATTTTCTACCAATATTAAAAAATCCCTTCAGTAATTTCCCAAATAATTTCCTGTTGTTTTATATACTTCCATTGTTAGGTCTTGATGGATACAATCCAATTTATTCACCATTTACTGATTCATACATAATAACTGGTCCACTTAGTTTCATTCCAAGCAACATATTTTGGGTGATTGTAAATGCATTATACTGGATTTTCTGGTTAAATCTTGCTGTTGGGTTATTCAACGTTTTACCGATGATTCCACTCGATGGGGGATTTCTATTCAACGATGCCCTAGGATCCTTCATAAGGCGAGTTAAAAAAGGTCTGTCAGATGAGAGAAGAGAAAAAATTGTAAAAAACGTTTCTTTAGTAACTTCTTTACTAATCTTATTTATAGTCTTATTCCCATGGTTAGTAAAATACTTTTAGAAGTGTGTCTTAACTATTTTTCAAAGCATTAATTGTTTTTATCAATAGTTAATTTTGCAAGGTGATGGTAACTTCATACCTGCCTTTCGAAGCGCATCTTTTGCCTGATCAATATTTTGTTCAGTTGTTTCAACTTCCATTATGATCTGATTTGGTTTTACATGTGCAGCAATTGAGACTATTTTACCGTATGCTGATCTCATTCCCTGAGACACCCTATCTGCACCTGCACCAGTTGCTTGTTTGTTTTCTCTTAATACATTATGCGGATAAACTCTGACTCTTAGCCGATAGTTTGATACCCCTAACTTTTTCTCCAGCGCACGGTTTGCAGTTATACGGGCTGATTCTAATGCATTGTGTCGCACTTGACATCTCTCATTTGCAGTTAAAGAGATTTTTATGGGGAAATCTGCTTTTTTGTTTCCCATGACAAATTGTGTAATACGGGAAGCAGGTATACCGCCCATGTATTCTCGTCTAGTAGAAGACTGTCCTCTTACGTATCTGTACATACTGCTTGGTTTTCGTGCCATTTTTCACATCCTTTGATACAGTTAATAGAGAAATCGAAATGGATATGGTATTTATAACTCTTTTTACTATAGATATCCTAGTATAAACAGCTGCTGGTGCAGATTCAAAAGACAAGCATCATCATTTAATGTGCCCTCGTTTGATAGTTTAATTTACGAATCAGATGGTCTTTTTTAATGTGCAAAACCCTTTA
>JAUWOO010000005.1 GCA_030612095.1 Thermoplasmatota archaeon
CATGGAGTGCTATATCCACACCCAGAGCACGTCAGAGACGAGCTCTTTCTCTCAAACGAATTCTTCAACCCTCAAGACATGATACAGGTTCGATACGAGATGATACGCCGTCATCAAGTAGACCAAGTCACCATCAAAGAGACTGCAAAGCGATTTGGCATCAGTCGTGTAACATTCTACCAAATCGCAGCAGCATACGATCACGAAGGGCTCATCGGTCTGATACCATGCAAGCCTGGGCCCAAACATCCTCACAAGTGTACAAAGGAGATAATCGAATTCGCACGGGAGAAACGTTCCAAGGATCCAACCCCGACATGGGAAGAGATTCTTCTCGATATCGAAAAAGTGTTCGAAGTCAAACTGCATCGGAGAACCATCGAAAGAGGTTTAGCACGACAAAAAAAAAGGGCAAGCATGAAAAAACCATGAGCTCTTTGGTTCCATGGGATAAGAAAACTTTAGTTGAACATTACGAAAAGCTACGAAAAGCTTCAATGATTCAACCCGGTGAAACGTTAACCACTCCAGGTTATGGTGTTTTTGTATTACGTGGAATGATGGGTTGGATCAAAGCCATCTCAGCTTTTGAGGCCACTCCTGCAAAAGAAACAGAATACACCGGAATTGTGTCCATGGGACAAACCCCGAAGATTCCATCGGAGGACTTTACCGATGTTGTCAATGTATATGCAAACATGGTTCTATCCTATTTGGGGGAACACCTATGACGGATCAAAAAGTTACCAAGGATCGCTTGCGACGCATGGTCTATCTTTATATCCGACAGTCTTCAATGCGTCAGGTAACCGTGAACCGGGAGAGTACTGATCGGCAATATGCTCTTAAGAACCGGGCTCTTGCTCTTGGCTGGAGATCTGATCAAATTGTCGTTATCGATGATGATCTGGGTTTATCCGGTACTAGTACCCAGCAACGGAAAGGTTTCCAAAATCTCGTAGCGGAGGTTGGCCTAGGGCATGTAGGATTGGTTATGGGATTGGAAGTGTCACGATTGGCACGGAATAACACTGACTGGCATCGTCTGCTGGAGATTTGCGCTTTAACAGATACACTTATTCTTGAGGCAGATGGGCTATATGACCCTGGTTACTTCAATGAGCGGCTGCTACTGGGTTTGAAAGGTACAATGAGTGAAGCGGAGATTCATTTCCTTCGTGCAAGATTACAAGGTGGTTTGCTTAACAAGGCAAGACGTGGTGAGTTGAAGTTGCATCCGCCAATAGGATATGTCTATGATGATTCCAGTAAGATGATCATTGACCCGGATCGGCAGGTGAAGGAAGCACTGGAACATCTGTTCTCTACTTTCCAGAGGACAGGAAGTGCCCATGCTATAGTCAAACATTTCAACACCTGTGGATTAAAATTTCCTTCACATGTGCAAAATAATGGTCCTCTTGCAAGTGAAATCATCTGGAAACCTCTGAAATATTCTCGTGTTCTGCAAGTGCTGCATAATCCCCGTTATACCGGTACCTTCGTCTTCGGTCAGACTAAGACCCGTAAAAACCCTTTAGATGGGATGAATCTTACTCGAAGGATTCCACAGGATCAGTGGAAAGTCGCTATACCTGAGGTCCATGAGGGTTATATCTCTTGGGAGCAGTACCAAAAGAACCAGAAGCAACTAGCAAACAATGCCGCAGCCTATAGTAATGACCGGCGTCGCAGTCCACCCAGACGTGGACTGGCTCTATTGCAGGGTATAGTATTATGTGGCAGATGTGGACGGAGAATGACGGTCAGTTATCACAATCGGAATGGCAAGTTACTCCCCCGTTATGTGTGTGAACGGCAAAAAAATCAAGACGCAGGAAAAAAATGTCAATTCGTGCACGGTGCAGATGTTGACAAAATCATCGGAGAGATTCTCGTTGAGATGATGACACCCACAGGTTTAGAGGTTTCAATGCTGGTTTTTGAAGAGATACAAAAACGCCATAAGGAGTTAGTGCGACTTCATCGGACAAGGCTGGAACGTGCCCGTCATGAAGCTGAAACAGCTCAACGTCGGTTCCTACTTGTAAACCCTGAAAACCGGTTGGTTGCTGATAGCCTTGAGCATAAGTGGAATGACGCTCTACGTGCAGTGGCTGATCTTGAAGAAAAATATGAATGTTTTCTTGCGGAAAACAAACATGATTTGACATCCGAAGAAGTGGAACGTATCCAAAAACTGGTGGAGGATTTCCCCAGGGTCTGGAATGATCCTCGGACCTCGGCAAAAGAGCGGAAACGAATGATTCGACTGCTCATCGAAGATGTCACTCTTCTAAAGACGGATGTTATTCATGTTAAGATCCGATTCAAAGGTGGCGATACTCGAGAGGTATGTGTCCCTATCCCCCCAGTTTGTTGGAAAAAGTATAAAACATCGGAAGAGGTCATAGAACAGATCCAAAGGATGGCACACACTAAAACGGATAGCGAAATTGCTGAAGAACTCAATCAGCAGGGCTGTCGCACAGGAACCAGTAAATCTTTCAATAGACTGATTGTTTACAAATTGCGGCAGAGTCATGATATACCAGGGCCATATGTGCATCTTCGTGAACAAGGATTCCTTACTGCTGAGGAACTTGCCATTAGGATTGATGTATGCCCATCAACTGTTAAAGACTGGGGTAGAGCAAGTATCTTGAAAACACATCGTTATAATGATAAAGGAATGGTTTTATTTGAGGATCCTGGTAAGAATGTACCTGTCAAGTGGGCAACACAGAGAGGTCTTACTATTTGGGGGTCAAAACTTGAATTTGTTGTTGAAAGTACCAAAGAGGTGCAGTATGAAGCATAATTGCTATATCTTGCAACTGACAGGTGTAAAACTTGATTAATGATTGATTTTTTCATCGGGTTTATACTAAGCTTGAAAACCTCTTTTTTGTCCTATGAGTTTTTTGTAAAAAGATAGTAATTCTTTGTCCGGTTGTTTCCAGTTCATTGGTTGTCTTGCTTGCAAATCTCCATGCGCAGGGAATTCCCACATCGATTTCTCCTGATTCATACCTATCTCTGTTCCATAGTATATTGTTGCTGGTTGATCTATTGAAAACTGTATAGTCGCCGCTTGTTTGAGTTTTTCTTTGCTGTTTTTACATTCAAATAGGAAACGATTCATATCATGGTTATCAAGAAAGGTAGGTAAAAAATAATTGTCTGGATATTTTCGATAGTGGCGTTTAACTTTCTCAAGCAATTTTTTTGGTTGACTAGTATTTTCTCTGGCAATATTTTCCCTTAATAATTCCTGTAATCTAAAATCTAGAACTCCATCAAGTTCTAAGACGTACTCCTTTAACAGATTGTCTGAAGATGCTCCAAAAAGCCATTTCAAGAACTTCCATCTTATGTTTATTGTCCTGAGCTCATTGAATTTGATTCCCTGCATCCAAGCCTCCCCTATTAAAACGGCACAGGGATATTCTTTTTTTATTTCTTTACTGAACTGTTCCCAAAAAGTATGTGGTGGCCCTATAGCATGATCAAGCCTATAACCATCAAATCCAAGATTAAGCCAATGTTTAGCTGCATTTATTATATAATCTCTGGCCGGCGGATAATTGAGATTTATCTTTGGAATATCTCCAATGCTTAGAAAGCAGTGATATTCGTGTGGCCATTTGGTGAAATAGAACCATTGCCCATATTCGCTTTTTATGTTGTGTTGTGCGTCTTGAAAGAAAGGATGTTCCCTCGAACAATGATTAGGAACGAAATCTGTTATGATCCGCATATCGTACTTATGAACAGCCTTTATGAGTCTCTTTATGTCCTCTGCCGTACCATAATGTGGATCAACTTGATAGAAATCGGTGATGTGATAGCCATGATATGTATTAGTTTTGTAAAACGGGGAAATCCAAAGAGTAGTTATACCAAGGTTTTGAAGATAAGGTAATTTTTCAATTATCCCTTTGATGGTTCCCCCCAAGAACGTTGGTTTATCCCAGTTTTCAGTGGAGGCGAAACCGGCGAATCGGTCAATTAATATATGATAAATAATTGCATTTTTAAACCAGTCAACACCACCCATATAGTGGAGGATATAGAATATGGTACTTTTATATTGTGTTGGAGGAGGGCGCCACTCCAATTTATATGTTTATATACAAACTCAACACATGCATTAACGACTAATTCGAAAATGTGAAAGTACAAAAAAAGAGAAAGAGAAGGGTATAATCGTCTATTTTTTCTTGATCCCACCTTACTTGGAGAGTATAGAATATGCCAAAGAAGTGGAGAAAGCAAACAACTTAAGATCGAAAATGAACTTTAGGACAAAGCCTCGTAAATAGTAACATTCTTATATACAGGACGATTGATATTGCTATTGGAAAATATATGAAAACCCTTGTTCTAAATGTAGATCGCGATGATGATTTTGGAAGAAAGGCAAAGGTAAAAAGTCCCATAATTGGAATTAAAGACAATATTGATGCTGCAAACAAACTGGGACAAGAAGACCCTGAGGATTCAGATCTTAATGCTATCTTTTTTGCCATTTCAACATACAGACAGCTGACTAATGAAAAAAAGAATGTAGAAGTAGCTACAATCTGTGGAGATATCCGCGTAGGTCTAAAATCAGATGAAATATTGTCCAAACAATTGGAAGATGTAATCCAGAAAACAGGTGCACAAGATATAGTCCTTATAACTGATGGTGCAGAGGATGAATATATACTACCCATAATCCAATCCAGAATCAAGATAACTTCTATAAGGCGGGTTTCTGTAAAACAGAGTAGGGAATTAGAAGATACCTATTATCGCATTCTAAAACTTCTTGATGATGAAAAAGTCCAAAAACAGTTCATTCTGCCAATAGCCCTTGTTCTCATCGTATGGGCTTTTTTTGTGTTGATGGGCCTGACATCAAGTGGATTTGGAGCCATATTATTAACCCTAGGCTTATATTTGCTAATACGAGTTTTCCGCTGGGAACGAAACATTGCAAGCATGTTTGAGGAAATAAAATCGGGTTTTTTAACCGGGAAACTATCTATCTATACTTACATAATTGCTATAGTAATAATAATCGCCAGTGGTTTTTTAGCATACAATAATACTGATTTTACTTCAACTGTGGAATTCATACCAGTTTTATCGTTTGTGACCAACATAGTATGGGGAATCGTAATAGCAGGCCTCATTGCAGCATTTGGACGGATAGTAGATATATACGTGAAAGACAAAAAAACACCATGGACTTACTGGATAGTCCCTTTTTCCCTTTTTGCATTTGGGTTTATCTCCCACGCAGTCTTTGGATCATTATATAAAGCACTCATCAACGGCCCTTCGAATTTTTCTATAACACCATTTCTAACACCAACTTTCATTGGCTACACAAGCACAGGAATGATGATAGCAATAGTGGGGGCAATCACTTATCATTACATCAAAGATATGTACAGGATGGAAAATAAGAACTTAGAAATCGAAAAACAGACAACAAAACTCGTTGAAAAAAGCTGAATCACATGGATTATAAAGACTGGAAATCCACCTATGAAAAAATAGTAAGTGATTTTAACTATTCTGTGGAAACCGATGAAAAAGCAGCAGATGTTCTAGATAAATTATTACAAGAAAAAAAGAATCTATTTCCAATCAGTACGTTAAAGGATTTAATCAACAATAGAGAGATAATGATTTTTGGTGCAGGACCATCTCTGGAGGAATCTATTCTAAAGCACAAAAAAAAACTTACTGATAAATTAAAAATTGCAGCAGATGGTACAACAACTGCACTACTAAAAAATAACATACGTCCAGATATTATCGTTACTGACTTGGATGGTAAAGTGTCAGATCAATTAAAAGCAAATTCAGAAGGGAGCATAGCCATAATACACGCTCATGGGGACAATATAAAGAAAATCAAAAAATATGTTCCAGAATTAGAAGGGGAAATTCTTGGCACTACACAAATCAATCCAGAACCTTATGATTTCCTTCATAATTTTGGAGGTTTTACAGATGGTGACAGGGCAGTATATCTCGCAGATCACTTTCATGCTAAAAAAATATATTTGATGGGTTTTGATTTCAGCGGCAAAATAGGAGAATATTCCTTTGCAGAAAACAAGGATAAAAAATTAAAACTTAAGAAATTAAAATGGTGTAAATATCTAATAGACGTGTTAAACAAACAAAATAGCATGCATTATCTTTAAAAATTCTATGTCTACCCTGTAGTTAACTTTAAGGATTCCCATTAAGAGTCGCCACATACTCCTTTTGCTCAATATGGTTCTTTGGATCACCTACAGCAGTGTTTATATGAATACAGTTGGTGTTTCATCGTAATAAGCCATGTTTTCGTATTTTATGGGCATGATTTCTCAGCGTTTCCTCTACCTCTGGCCTCCACTGAATTTTCTCAAGTAATGCATATGCAACTTCTTCATTTATATTTTCAAGATTCCACTTAACTGACTCTACATATGATGCAATAAACGTTTTACAGAGCTGAAATTTTTCAGAAGTAAACATGGGATCAGTACTAAGAATAGAAGAGCACATACCAGCAATATCTTCTACTGGTTTTCCCACCCTAGATTCTTCAAAGTCAACGCCCCATATGCAATCGGCAAGTATAAAATTCCGTAGAACTGAATCCCCGCGTATATGAAACTGATCCGCCGTTTTGAAAGACCTGTGGAACCGTGCAAACCAACCGGCTAATAGAACCATAATTCTCTGATTCTCGCTGAACACAGTTTTTTCATCATTGATTACATCACACAGATTTTCCCCCATAACGTAATTCATTAGCAGAACATTGTTATCTGAATCTTTTTCATACGAAATGGGCATGTTTAGAGCAGATGATCCTTTCTTGAGAGTAGAATATTCCGTCTCCATTTGCCTCGTAAATCCTGGAGCAAACCATTTCAATATTCTGGGTTTTCCATCAAGAATAACATAGGCTACTGTGTTTTTTTTACTCTTAATTGCCCGATAACTGTGCTTCAAGTAGCAGTTTTTGTACTTTTTTGACGTTGTAATCATATTGTATAAATCTTTTTGTTTTTTCGTGGTAATTGTTGTCATGCCCCTGTCATCGATGTCTTTAACTCCTATTTCTTCTGCGTCCATAGTTTTTCTAGATTCTGTATAAGATCCGATTTTTTAACACCTTCCCACAAAAACCACGTAACGATAGAATGAGCAATGAAAACCCCGTTTTTCGGATGTTAAACATCCGAATATAGTTTTTTATCCTCTCCTAAATACATCATAAACGAAGAAATCCATTACTATTCTTGAGATAATCTTCCATTTCATTCTGCTTGTGTTTATGTTTCCGATAAAGAGAGCGATAAAAATCTTTTTCAATTTTTCATCTCTACTTCCATATTTCACAAATTTTTCAGGCCACTTCATAAGCATTCTATGAAAAAATCTCAAAGCCTCTAGGTCCTTTCCCCATCTCTTCCTCCAGATATTTTGGTAGGACTTAAGGGATTGTGCACCGAAATCTTCTTTTTCTAAAGCTTTAGATATTATTTCAGAGGCGATTTTCCCAGAATCCATTGCATAATAAATGCCTTCTCCAGTTAAAGGTGAAACAAAACCTGCTGCATCTCCCACTATAACTATTCGATCGGCGTACGTCTTTTTTATGTTTCCTACGAATGGGACAGGCGCCCCTTTTAATTTTTTTGACTCAATCCACTTTGGTAAATACCCGTTCCTCTTTAAGAAATCAAGATAATTTTTAAACTCATTTTTTATATCAATCTTCTTCATTTCATCATTGAATCCCCCATAGCCGATATTAAGAATATCGTGCTTTGAAAAGACCCAAGCATAGCCATTTAGGTTTGCATGTTTCAAATTGATCATTGATGTCCTTTCCTTACCATATACTCTATCTATGAACTCTTCTCCAACCTCAAACTCTTCAACAACTGCCATTCCAAAATCCTTACCCCGTTTCTCCCTTAGTCTCTCTTTTTTTCTTAGATAGTTTGCGACAACATCATAAGCGCCCCCAGCTCCAACAATGACTTTGCAGATGAACTCTCTACTGTTTGCTAGTTTTACAACTGCTTTTTCTTGAGTCGTGAAAACCTCCTTTACTTTGCAATTCTCTAAAAATTCTGCACCAGCATCAATAGCAAACTGAACAAGCGCATAATCAAATTTTTTCCTTCTAACATTATGGAAAAGTGGTGTTTCACTCAAATAATCAGTTGTATGCTGTGCAGAGGGTGAAACGATTTTGCCCCTCATACATATACTATCCGAAAAATCGCTTGTATCCGTTTCTATCTTTTCTCGAATATGATCAAACTCGGTGATGTGTTCACAGAGTCCACCACCACATGGTTTATCTCGTGGAAATTTGTCTTTGTCGATAAGAAGAACTTTCACTCCTTTTTCTGAAAGAAATTTTGCAGCAGTTGAGCCAGCAGGACCAGCACCCACAACAACAACATCATAATTCATGTTCAACTAGCCTTCTTTACGTCCCCGGAGGACAAACAGATTGTGGATATATAAGTATTGCATAGGGTTAACACAATAAAAAACGCAATTTCATAAGAACCCGCTGATTACTGGATGCCTGAACATACTGTGTCCGATCAATTTTATCTAAGATTATAAGGGGAACAAAGATTTCCATACCCGGCCATACATGAATATGCATGTACACTATGGATCATAGTGAAAAGCAAATGAGTTTGTAACCATTCTTTTTTATTGTTTTTCCTCCCGAACTAGACCTTCTACATTCTCTCCTGCAGAACAATGAGCAATAATTGCTTAAAAATCCCTTTTTTCAACGTAAAACCTGCGTTCTAGGAAAAACATGGTAATTTCATTTTTGGAGACGAAACATGATAATAGTTGTATAATAATATTTTTATAATATGGAACATTACAGCATAACCCATATTCAAAATAATATAATGAGATGATATAATGTCATATAACTTTACATTTGACTTATCTAAACTATCGCAAACATTATTTAGAGAAATTGCGGAGTTTTCAGAGAAAGGAAAAATCACCGAAAGAATAGGCGACATGGCAATAAATCTTGTAAAAAAATTCAATATAGACAAAATTACAGGGCTGCCTGTTCGTGACTCAATAACAGTTATAGAAGATCTTATTAATGCAAACATCACAAATAGCATCCATAAAGAAAGTTTTGTAAAGACAAACAAAAGAGTGTTGTTTCTTCCCCATTGTTGCAGAAAATACATGGACTCAAGATGTAAGGCAGATTTTGATCCAGAGTCTGCATCATACCTCTGCAGGCATTGTTCGGATGATTGTCAGGTGCATAAGGCTACAAAACTTGCAAAAAAAGAAAATTACGATGTATATGTATTACCTGGCAGTTCCTGTGTCAAAAAGATTTTTCAGAAAAATTCATATAATGGCGTTATTGGAGTAGCATGTACTGAAGAGATAGCCCTTGCAACAAAATTTTTAGAACAATTCAACATAGCTGTCCAAAATATACCATTGATAAAAAATGGCTGTTCAGGAACAAAATTCAACTTTGAAACTTTAAAAAAAATAATAATAGACGAAAGATGACGATATCTTAAAAGGAGTTTTTTCTCCTTAAACTCTATAGTTCACAGATACAAATAGGGTTTGTAAGTCAATAAAACAAGATTGTAAAGTAAAGCTACGTGGTTTTTAATACTTATTAAAAAACAATCCATGCCGATTTTTTATGAATTTTTTTCCAGTATGTTCCAAATGTAGACATAACGCGTCTTCATACAGCTGTTTAAGTTGCTCCTCAACATCTGCCATTTTTTCCATCATGTGCTATACTTTGTAAACTTTCTTATTAAGGGCTTGTTGTACAATTGTTACCGAGTTTCTTTACAGTTCCTACAAAGTATCGTTCTTAGCATCTATCACCAATTAGCAAACGTAGGCGAAGAAAGATAGGTTGAAAAATAATATTAGCAAATGGATGATCACATATAAAATTAGATTTTTGTATTTTTTAGTTTACAGTTCCACTGGTAGCATTTCTTGAAGTCATATAGATGCCGAGAATGATAACACTGCCCCCTGCTATCGTGAATTCTGATGGGGTCTGATGAATCCAGGGCATCGCAAATGCAAACAGTGTGGAAAAAAGCGGTTCTCCGAGAAGTACCACCGATGCAAGAGATGCGCGAACATATTCCAGAGACCAGTTGTACAATGTATGTCCAAATACTCCTGAAACCACTGCCATTAGTAGTATTATCCAATAATCATTTACATCTAAACCATAAACAGGTGCGTTAAAGAGAAGACATATAACTAGCAATGCCAAGGTACCGACACCATAAACAACTATCGCGTAGGGAACAATTGAAACATTTCTACGTATTCTTCTGCCACTCAATATATAAAGACCTGCAGCTATCCCTCCCATTATTGCCAATATATTTCCTTCTAAAGTATCCAACGTAAGAGAAGATAATCCATAGTTTCCGTAAACAAGCAATACAACTCCTGAAACAGATAATACTATGCCTATCGTATTTACAGTGGAGAGTTTTTCTTTGAAGAAATAGTGTGCAACAGGAGCCACAAGAACAGGATGTGCGGTAACAAGCATTACTGAACTTGCCACGGATGTAAATTCAAGTGAGGTAATCCAAAACGCAAAATGTGCAGCAAGAACTAGTCCAATACCAATCATCACAATAAATGTCGATCGAGGTATCTCCAGCAGCTCTTTCCGGACTTTTTTATTTAAAATTACAAACGGCAAAATAAGTAGAGTCGTGAATAACAGCCGATATAACGCTATTGAAAACGATGGTGCATCACATGATACTACAAATATGGCCGCAAATGATGCAGATAGAACAGAAATGAAAAGTGCGCCAAGTGGTTTATTTATCATACCAAACTAAAGTAGTAATATGTAAACATCCTTTTTCACTTTCTGGTATTTTCATATTAGTTTTGGCAGTATCAAGAAAAAGTAACGGATAAATGGCCAATAAAGACAAGATGGTAAAACATATACATCCCAACCTCATATGTATCGTGATATCTATGAAAAACCCTGCAGTTTTTGGATTCTATGGTGAATCGAATACCGGAAAAACCTCTTTGATCGTAAAAGTAATCGAACGGTTGACTAATGAAAAATTAAAAGTTGCAACAGTAAAAATTACTGATAAAAATATTGGCATCGATACAGAGGGAAAGGACACATGGAAGCATAATCAAGCAGGATCTAAAATTGTGGTTCTATCTTCACCAGTTGAAACTGGTTTCATAATCAAGCAGAACAAGGACATTGAGGCCATCCTTCAACATATTGGTGAGCTTGCGGATTGTGATGTCGTACTCATTGAAGGCGCCAACGATCCCAGTACCCCTAAAATACGGTTGGGTGAAAATATACAAGAACGCGAGAATACAATAATTTCATATGATGGAAAATTAGATGCAATTATTGAATTGATAAAAGGCGAAATCGAAAAGAGAAAAGACGATGAAACGGGAAAAGTAATTGTCAGGATAAATGGAAAACAGATACCACTTACAGAATTTCCTTCAGAATTTATTAAAAGGACAATAATTGGTATGATGAGTCCACTAAAGGGAGTGGATAAAATCAATAAGGTAGAAATATATTTCAAACAATAAAAACATGTCTCATAAATCCCATATAAAGGAAAAAAGCAAGTACATTTGGAAGGGTAATATGAAGGATAATGAAAAAACAAAAGAAGCACTTTTAAACAAATTGAAAAAAATGAATCAAAGGATTAATGATTTGGAATTATCAAAAAAGAAAATTGAAAAATCCGAGGAAATGGCATACAAATTTCTTGATACAGTTCCCGATCTTGCTATATTAGTACAGGTTGACAATTGGATTATCTTAGCATTGAATGAATCGATGGCTAAGAGTCTTGGAAAAAACAAGAAGGAACTAATTGGAACAAACATTTTAGATGTATTTTCATCTGATGTAGCCAAATATAGGAAAGAACAAGCTGAGAAGCTTTTGCAAGATGGAAAGCCAGTACGTTTTGAAGATGAACGCAATGGAAGATGGTTTTATAATGCGCTTTATCCCATTTTTGACTCAAAAGGAAAGATTACACACGGTGCCATTTTTGTTCATGAAATAACGGAGCTAAAGAAAATAGAACAAAAAAAGTTGAAAAACCAGGAAGAATATTTTTATCACCTCATACAAAATTCATCAGATCTAATTTCAATTGTTGAAGCAGATGGTACTATTAGATATCAAAGTCCATCATTGAGAAGACTATTTGGATATACACCCGATGAGACAGCAGGAAGAAACATATTTGAATTTCTTCACCCAGATGAAATTCCCCACATGCAGAAATATTTTAACGATGTGGTTAAAAAACCAGGTTTAGCCGAAACTGTTGAATATAGTCTTCGACATAAGAATGGCCCCTGGGTTTATTGTGAATCCACTGGAAGTAATTTGCTTGGTGACCCAAACATAAATGGTATAGTTATAAGTACTCGTGACATCACCGAAAGAAAGCAGATGGAGGATGCCCTAAGGGAATCGGAGACGCGATTTAGAAATATTTTTGATAATTGTTCTATTGGAATATATAGAACCACCCCAGATGGAAAAATTTTAATGTCGAATTCTACACTAGTCCAAATGCTAGGATATTCATCCTTTGAAGAACTTGCTCAATATAATCTGGAAAGTGAGGAATATCCTCTAGAGTATCCTCGCATAAATTTCAAGAAACGCATCGAACGTGAGAAACAAATTATTGATCTCAAATCTACATGGATAAGAAAAGATGGTTCTACATTATTTGTTCGTGAGAATGCAAAGGCGGTTTATGATAGTGAGGGTAATGTTTTATATTATGAAGGTACGGTAGAAGACATCACCAAACATGAGCATGCAGAGAAAGCACTGAAGGAAAGTGAAGAACGATACCGGCAACTTGTAGAATTTTCTCCAGAGACAATAGTGGTTCACAGAGGAGGAAAATTTGTATATGTAAATCCTGCTGGAGTAAAACTGGTTGGTGCAGAAAACCCAAAGGAACTAATCGGGAAAAATATAATGGATTTCATTCATCCCGATTATAAAGAAATCGTTCAAGAACGAGTTCAGCAAGGTTACAAAAGAAAAAAGGCACCTCGTATGGAAGAGAAGTTTCTTGGACTTGATGGACAGGTTACGGATGTTGAAGTAGTAGCAGCTCCTATCGTCTATCGGGGTGAGCCAGCTGTGCAGGTTATCATTCACAACATTACCGAGCGTAAGAAAGCTGAACAAGAAATCATTAGAACAAAAGAACATCTAAAGAATGTTATTAACAGTGCATCAGAAATTATAATATCTATTGACATAGACAACAAAATATCAACATGGAATAAAACCGCAGAAATCATTATGGGATATAAACAAAGAGAAGTCATTGGGAGATTAATAACCTCCTTAGACATGTTTGAAGATGCAATTGACTTACTGGACAATATAAAAAATATTTGTGAGGGGCATGGCAAACCGTTTGATCGGATAATATTAAGGACAAAGACTGGTGCAAAAAAACTGCTGCAGGTATCTTGTTCAATTATACAAAGTGATAATGAAGATATTTTTGGTATCCTTTTGATCGGTAAAGACATTACACAAGATAGTGAAGCGCATGGGCAATTATTGCAGGGAAACAGCTATCTAATCACTGATGAGCATAGTGACTCTGCATTAAATCTATTCACAGATTTAACCGTAGCAGATTATAATGGCTTGTTTATCACAAGAGATACTCCTGATGCCATACGAAATGTGATTTCATCAATAGACGTAAAGACAATAGTTTTAAGTCAAGACACAACTGGGGAATTTGAACATGTCTACGAACTGGACAAATTAATAGATGGGATAAAAAAATTTATTGAAAATGAAGATAAACCCATAATATTGTTCGATAGAATTGATTATTTTCTCACTAATTTTTCGTTTGAGACAGTTATCAAAGCCATATATAGGATCAATAACATAGTTACACAGGGCAACGCTGTTTTGCTGTTACGCCTTAAGCCATCCATTGTAAATATGAGACAACTGGCACTTATCAAGGAAGAATTACAACCTCTACCAAGCCAGAAGATAGACAGCATAGAACTAGAGGAGTACCTACATAACATTCTAAAATTCATACATGATCAAAACCAACATAATGTACTGGTTTCGTATAGAAAAATTAGTCAGGAATTCTCAATCTCCAAAGTAACAACTGCAAAAAGATTGAATATCCTTGGAGAAAGGGAATTAATTCTTATAAAAAAGCATGGAAAGACAAAATCAATACATATCTCTGAAAAAGGGAAAACATTGTTGCATAAAAGAAAAATCATATAAACCCATAGTTTACCTGTTTTAAACCTATTCTGAATAAACCTATAAATAGGATGTATTAGTTGCTATAAAAATATAAATTGTGTGTGTTTCATCCATAAATGTGAAAATGTATCACAAGAATACTTTGCTTGGATGATCGCCCACCCATTAAAAACACGAAAAAACTAGAAGGAGGCATAACATATGGCTAAAAATAGTAAAAAGCAAATTGAAGAAGATGAAATAAAAGTTATCGCAGAACTACAAAAAAATTCCAATGAAAATATTGGAACGATAGCTAAAAAATGCGGTTTTTCACGTCAAAAAGCATGGAGAATCATAAAAAGATTGGAAGAGGGAAAAACAATATGGGGATACCGTGCAATAGTAAGCAACGAAAAAGTCAACATGCATGGCTACGTTCTGCTCGTTAAAGGAAACCGCCTACCTATAGACAATTCTTTTGAAAAAGATATAGCTGAGAGAAAGATAGATAAAATAGCAGCAGAAATGGGGGTCACTGTCGAGAATAGTTACTGGCTTCACGGCAACTACGATGGCATGCTTTGCTTTTCTGCTAAAGATTTGAGACAAGCAAAAAGATTCCAGGAAGTATATTTAAACACCTTTAATGGCAACATAGCTGAATTAAATTTACTTGAAAAGATGGTTATAGTGAAGGAAGGAGGGTTTGTAAACCCAAACATCAAAAAAACAAAGAGTCTATTGGAAGCTTAAATAAACGCTAACGTAATTAAGGGCAAAGGGAGAAGGGGAAAAAATAATCATATATAGGGACAAATTAATATGAAGAAATTATACCTTCCTTCCCCCTTTCATTGCCATAACACATATAATCATATATTTACCCATTATATAAAGGTTATTAAAGAGATTATTTGCAACATTTATCACAACCACCAGATTAATTTTGTCCATAACGCCCTAATTTTTCCCATTCCAAAATAGAATTAACATATTATGAAAAGAGAAGAGATATACTCCCCTTACTTCCTTTTAAGATATGGAAGCCCTGTTCTCTTGTTAACACCGACTACCATGTTATCAGGTTTGTCACACTGTGAACCGCTTTTTGGTGTTCTCTTACTAAAGTAATATATCGTCTGGTTTCTTCCGCCTTTTAATGTTACGTCTTTCTTATATAATGTCCATCCTTCATGTTTATATGCCATAGTATCACTCCATATATGGAATAACCATTCTGTTATTTAATAATTTTCAATCGTTTTTTAAAGGATGATAAGATAAATTGATACAATCAGGGGGATGTTCTAATAATAACATCCAAGTAATGAGATATGTGAAATATTATTCACTTTGCTCATCTTGCAGATCAATGACCATTTCAGTAAGTACATCTTCGAAAACATGATGGCGGTACTCCCTAATTGAACCATCAGCTAAATGAACTTTTACAACAAAATATGCGCCATCTTTTATGATCTCGATATTACAAATCACTTCCACGGTTTCTCACTACTCAACTGGCAATCCGAATCCAGCAAGTACGTTTATATTTTCTGTTGAAAATCACACACATCACTTTTAATTATTTCATACTATTTCAACATTTCAGCATAGTTTATAATTGATTTTTTAACGTCATTTTGCAGCGCTTTCTCCGGCAAGATATCCAGTTGAAAATGCTTCTTGCAAATTATAACCACCAGTATCACCATCAAGATCTATCATCTCTCCAGCAAAAAATAATCCGTTAACTTTTCGTGATGCCATCGTTTTGGGATTGATTTCTTTCAAAGAAATCCCACCCCGGGTTATCATGGCTTTTTCAAACGAGCTAGTTCCAATAATTTTTAAGTCCATCCCTTTTAAAAATGAAACTATTTTTTTCCGATTTTTACTAGTTAGCTGGCTTACTTGCTCCCCTGGAGTAATCTCCAAAACCTCCATTGCAATATCCACCAATCTACTGGGTAAATTTTTCTTTAAGACATTAGAAATACTTTTTTTAGAATTGGCAATGATCCCTTTCATAAGTTGTGCATCAATTTCTTCTCTACTTAAAGAGGGTGACAAATCTACCGATGCTACTACTTTTTTACCATCGGCCAACCAATCTATTACTTTCCCACTTATTGACAAAATAATTGGCCCAGATATTCCAACTCTTGTGAACAAAAGATCCCCCACATGCGAAGTTATTTGTTTTCGACCACATGCAAAAGTCACACTTACTTCTTTTAGTGTCAATCCTTCTAATGCACTTGGATATGTTTTATCGGTTTTAAGGGCGGCAAGACCTGGACGCAAAGAAACAATTTTATGTCCCAGGCCTTCTGCAAGCCTTATTCCTTCACCTGTTGATCCAGTAGAACCATGTGTGATACCGCCGGTGGCTAATATCAAACTATCCGCTGGTACAAAGGGAGTACCCATAAGACCCACCGATTGGACCTTTTTATCTTGAACTACAATATCAACCATTTGTGTGCCATAGATAATCTTTACTTTGTTTCTCAATAATTCTTTTTTTAATATGTCGCGCACACTAGCTGCCCTATTTGTTTCCGGAAAAACCCTTCCATCCTTTTCTGTTTTTAGCTTTAGGCCCCTCGATTCAAAAAATTCTATAACATCGCGATTAAAAAATAGCTTAAAAGCATCTCTTAAAAATTCACCATTTTTTGAATACCCTTCAAAAAACACATCAACGTTATTTGCATTTGTGAGGTTGCAACGTCCATTTCCACTTAAGAGGAGTTTCTTCCCCAAAATATTGTTTTTTTCTATCAATGTTACTTTCTGCCCAAGTTGACTGGCTCCAATTGCAGCCATCATACCAGCTGGTCCACCACCAACCACAACAACCTTTTTTGCACTTCGCATCATCCTTAGCTCCTTGCTTTTTCCAGGTAAAGGAGAAAAAATTTAATTTCATGCACAATCAATGTTACACCGTAACACGCCCGCATTGGGATTCGAACCCAAGTAGAAGGCTCCGCAAGCCCTCAGGATATCCAAGCTACCTCATGCGGGCATTATTTGATAATATCGACCACGGCCACTTTTTCCAGAATAAGATGCCCATATTTAGCTTTCGTGACTGTTTTTATCTCATTTTCCTTAATACCAAACTTCCTAAGCGTGTCCATATCCCCTTCAAGAACAGAATCATCTCGGACTAAAGAAAAACTCTCTAGAACTTCATCAACCAAATGATCAGATAATTCCCCACCTCCAGCTTTAACATCATTAACAAACACAAACGCAATATTTCCATTACCTTTTTTTATCCCCATTTTTGGAATGGCCAGTTTTATCTGTCTTTCTCCAGAGGCATACAATAATATCTCTTTATCCAACGAATTAGTAGTATTGGTTTTTCTCCCCATTGCCCTAATGGCATGTTCCACCGAGGAAATAAGATGGGCTTTTCCAAAGATCATATTCGCATCAAATACTTGGATGATAACCTGATGCTTTTGTGCAAAACTGATAACTTGTTTTAAAAAACTGTCAATATCTTGAATGTTTCCCCTTGCCCCAATAATTTTAATCATATGCATCCTCAATTACTTTTTAACAACGAATTCAGATAATTCCCTATCTTCCCCCTTGTCACTTTCCCCTATTTGTTTTTTAATGCTCTTTGCTATTCCTTCACCTACAGTCTTAATCTCTGCTATTCTCTTGATGGGTACACCGCGTAAGTCACCGATTGTTTTAAAACCTTCATTAAACATTGCTCGCGCTCTGATCCTACCTATACCTTTCAAGGATACAAGATTAAGGAGCTCCTTCTTACATCCGTATTGAACTCTTAACATTATATCGCTAATGTCAGAAACACATTCAAAATTATACATACGAGCAAACTCTCTAGAAGCATGAAGAAGCCATCCAGCCATCTCTACAATGTTGTGGATATCGCCAGGGCCAACATTATATTTTGATACAATTCCATCCTCTGGTATTTCATCAATCCAATCTTCAATCAACAACGCTGTCTTAAGATCGCTTAAAAACCACTCATATTCTTCCCTTGAAAGAACAGGCATTTCAAGTAAAAAATCACCAGCATGTTGTTCTGCTTCTTCTTCCACCCAGAAATCCCCTTTCCTGAGATACAATGAACGCACATCTGGAGTTGAGCATACAGCATGAATAAAAGATAAAGATGACGTTTCTTTGCTGCATGATTTTTCAAGTGCCTTTTTTAATTGTAGAGCAGATAGTGGATCTATATACAAGGAAGAGGTTCTATTCCCAAGCAATGTCGAAAGATACTTATCATTAACGCATTCGATAAAACCATTCTCTAACAAAAACTCGATGGTCGCATCTATATCATCCCTAAGAGCAGATGTATCAGATTGATGAGCATAAAAAGTACTATCTATAAACTTGTAAACGCCCTCTTCACTATCTACGAAATTGGTTGCAATTGCAGATAATAAATGCATTCTAAGCGCAGTCTGACTGCCAAGTTTAGAAAAAATAGGTTCCGTATCCCCTAAAACATAATTATCAAAAATCTGCTCCTTTTGTTCCTCATTTTTCGCTATAGCAATTGCCTCTCCGTGTTTATCATACCTGGGCCTACCTGCTCTACCTGCTTGCTGTTTATATTCCAAAATAGGAATGGGCCGCATACCAAAATTTGCATCATATCGCCACAAATCCCTGATAATAACGCGTTGAGCAGGAATATTAACACCGGCTGCCAAGGTTGGTGTAGCTACAATACATTTAATCAAACGCTTTTTGAAACCTTGTTCTACAATTCTACGTTGAACGCTAGAAAGCCCTGCGTTGTGAAACGCGGCTCCTTTCTTTATACATAAAAACAATTTTTTATCAACTGACGTAAGCTCGGACAGTTCTTTTTTCATCGAAGTCAAAAGTTTCTCCAAATTCTCCTTGTCCTTGTTAGATAGATTTTTTTCGATTGTTGAAGCTAAATTGTTTGCCACGGAAACTGTTGATCTTCGTGTATTTACAAAAACAAGAACTTGTCCACCATTTGCAACAGAATTTTCGACTAATCTTTCAAGAGGTTTTTTTTCAGAGCCGTCTATCTTTACAGTTTTCCCATCATCATATTTAACCTTGTGTTTAAAACATACTCCTTCCCTAAGAGGAACTGGCCTCCAATCTGACTGAATTAGTTTTCCATCAAGCCAAATCGATAGTTCAGTAGCGTTTTTAATAGTGGCAGAAAGCGCAATTATCTGAGTTTTAGGATTCAATGCCTTAAACCGAGATATAATTACTTCTAGTGTTGGACCACGGCCAGGATCATTAATCAGATGCACCTCATCAATCACAAGAACCCTAACTTTATCAACCCAAGTAACGCCATGTCTTAGAAGAGAATCTGCTTTCTCAGAGGTACAAACGATTACGTCATATCTTGAAAGTCTAGGATCAGAATCGTCGAGATCCCCTGTAGAAATGCCTACCTTGAGCCCAAGTTTTTCAAATAGTTTAAGTTCTTCATACTTCTCTCTTGCAAGAGCTTTTAATGGTACAACATACAATGCCTTTCCAGGTTCATTGATCAATCTATGTGCAATTGCTATATATGCCACAAGGCTTTTTCCGCTGGCTGTAGGGATAGAAAGAACCATGTTTTTTCCATTTAATACATGTGGTAATGCCTTTGCCTGTGGCGGGTAGAGTTCTGATATTTCATGTTCCCTCAGAACGTCGATGATGCGCTCATCTATTGGAAGTTCATTCAGTTTCATCTGTTTTCCGTATGATGAAAGAGGTTATAAAACAAAAACCTTATTCATGATTAACAGAATACCTGGTTGATATCATGGGCCGAAGACAAACAATGATGGAGAAGTACAAGCAGCAAATGAAGGCATACCGGAAAAAAAGGATGAAACTAGATAACACTCCATTTTTACCACCTGATGGAAATGTGTATGTCATGGATTCCCTTGATCCGACAAAAAAGATAAAGGTAGAAGTTTTGAAAAAGCGTACAAAACAACATAGAGATATAGTTGAAAGTCTAGCGTGCCCAGTATGTGGAAGTGCAATGGAGTGGAATAGGGCATGGGAAGCTTTTATCTGCGTGAAACATGGCAAAAAGGCGATTTATGAAATTGTGAATGAAGGTTAGAACTGACATCCTTTAAGTACATCTTAATATATTATTAATCGGTGATTTGAGATATGGTAGAAGAAAAGATTGGCGTGATTATACATTTCTTCACAAATGTCAATGTAGCTGCGATAAAAATAACAGCTGGTGAACTTAAAGTAGGAGATACTATTCACATTGTTGGCGCCCATACCGATTTCAAGCAAATAATCGATAGCATGGAAATTGATAGAAATCCAGTTCAAATGGTCCAAGCCGGCGATGATGTTGGCATAAAAGTTAAGGAAAGAACTAGAGAACACGATATTGTATATAAAATACCAGAGGAATAAAATATGAAGGAATTATCTGAAGTTAGATTATTGAGAGTGAATCGATATGTTATTGTCGATGATGAACCGTGTAAAATCGTGAGTATATCTACCTCTAAACCAGGTAAGCACGGCGAATCAAAAGCACGTATTGAGGCAATTGGTGTCTTTGATGGGCAGAAACGAAGCATTGTCCATCCAGTTAAACATAAAGTGCATGTTCCCATGATTGACAAACGAACTGCACAAGTATTGGCTTTAATTGGTGACAGTACCGTCCAACTTATGGATCTAGAAACCTATGAAACCTTTGAAATGCCGATTCCTGATGAGTTCAAAGGTCAGCTTGAACCCGGGAAGGAAATACAATATTTAGAGGCGCTTGGTAGAAAGAAAATTACCCGCGTTTAGATAGCCCGAGTATTTTGCAACCATTGTAAAAATTAAACATCTCAAGGTTAATATGAATTTTCCAGATTACTTTGCCGATGCTGACTCAAATCTTAACGAGGCAGAGTTTGTCATATTTGGTGTTCCATACGATAAAACTTCTTCTTTTAGATATGGTGCCAGTAAAGCCCCTAATGAAATAAGACAGGCCAGTTGGAATTTTGAAACGTTCGACCTAAAGACAGGGGTAGATTTTAGAGATATCAAAGTACACGATTATGGCAACATTGATATAAAAAATGACACCCCCGAAGTAATGGTAAAAAAAGTTAGAGATTTTACATCAATACTCCTAGAAAAAAACAAATTTCCCATAGCACTCGGCGGCGAACATTCGATAACACTGGGAATAATACAAGCGTTCCCAAAAGATATAGCAGTTTTATCACTTGATGCCCACATCGATTTTAGGCAGAAATATGAAGATGAACCATTTAATCATGCCTGTGTCTTGAGGCGTGTTGCTGACCAGATAAACATAAGAAATATTGCGGTTTTAGGTATCAGATCAGCAGAAAAAGAAGAGTTTGAAGATGCAAAAAAACAAAATCTTTTCCATATTGATTCATTTACCATCAGGGAAACGGGAATTAAACAAGCACTAGATAAAGTAAAAAATCATCTTAAAAACAAGAGAGTGTATCTCACATTAGATATTGATGTTTTAGATCCAGCGTATGCTCCTGGGACAAGTACACCCGAGCCCTTTGGACTAACGTCCTTTGACGTTCTTGAGTGCATAGAAAGCTTTTCTTCTCAACTTATTGGCTTTGATGTTGTGGAAGTATGTCCACCGTATGACAATGGCGAAACAGCACTTCTTGCTGCCAGGTTTGTAAAATGTGTTATCGAAAGAGTATGGTTTCTACAACAGTATGGTTAAAACACCATAATTAGTTTAATATATGATAACTTCATTCAACGCTGGCATGCAAAGTGAAAAAATAGCTGTAATAGCGTTAGTAGTTATAATTGTTGGAGCCTTGTCAGCATATTCATTGGCAACTTACGGTGAAGATATTTTTGACAATCTTTTTGGAGAGAACGGAGAAACAGAACCAGGGGCCATTGCACTTGGAGATTGCGCTGATGTAAATTACATTGGTAGACATGCCTCCAACGGTACGATTTTTGATTCATCTTATGAAGATGCAGAAAATAAAACTGGTGGAATCCCTTTACAAATGTTTATCAGCATTAATAGTAGTGAGACACCACCAAAGTATGACTATATGGGAGTCATTAAAGGACTAGCAGAGGGACTTGTTGGATTAAAAGAAAATGATACGGCAACTATTGGCCCCATATCTCCAGAAAAGGCATATGGAGCTAAAAAACTTGGAATCGGCGATACTTTCAGTACAATTAACCTTGCTCTTGAGATGAATCAAACTGTACAGGTAATAGATCTCACTAGTAATTTCATAAGTCTAAAATGGATAAATGTAGAGACTCTCGGCAAGTTTACAATGCCTCAGATGATTTTGAAAAATTTATCAAGTATGGATCAAAGCGAGATGATTGTCATCCCACCACCACATTCCATATGGGAAAATTCCACAGAAATAATAAACATTACAGATGAAACAGTCACAGTAAAAACTACACCTACAGCTAGTGAAAATTTATCTGAAACTCTAAAACCTATTCAATATGGTGTTACAGACATAATGTTCATCTTCCCAGATGCAACAACTGCAACATGGAATGAAACAACTATAACAATCACTAGTTCCCCAGAGATAGGTAAAAGCTACCAATATAGTCAAGATACTGGTATGGGATATGTAATGAATATGACATTTACCATAGAATCTATTGTCAATGACACGATAAATATTTCAGTTATGTATGAGGACAGTGACGAAAAAATGTATCAGGAGGTCAACAGAACTCTAGAATTCGACAGGATTTTTACTATGCCTAGGTTATACAACAATATTCCACTTATGTACCAAGAGTATCTTTTTACAGAAGATCTTCAAAGAGAAGGATACAGCTTGCATGAACTGGCAGGAGAATCTTTAATCTTTGAGGTAGAAATAGTAAAAGTTTACAAAACACCTCAAGAAGAAAGTTGAGTTTCTCTCCTTAGAAAAATGTTACCGATGTCTGTTGACTTTACAGATTGGGAAATTTAATATGGATTGATATGCTCTAATGTTTGAGTGGGAAGTTAATTTTCAATTATCAATCGTCCCCCCTTAAAGGGACAAGATATGTCACCCCTTCCCTCCCCACTTGCTCTACCTTACATCCATTTCTCCAAAAATTCAGATGTTACAGATATCTGTAAAGATGAAACATATGAGATATGGAGAGGTAAACTTAAATGACAATCTGCAGAGTTGAGGAAACTGACAACCCAGACGGCATCTGTGACAATTGCCGAAAGTCAATAATCAACTCAGATGAAATTCCACCAAACATCTAATTATATCTAAGCCATCCACTCTAAAAGTAAGTAAGGTGCAAACCAGTTATTTCCCATACTACTTATTCTAACAAGTGTAGATTTCCCCTAAAGACACTTTCTTGACTTTTCCAATTAAAATCAATTTCGCATTAGCAAGCTAGAAGTAAATAAAATAGTGAGAAAATCATTCTTGTATTACTTTAATAGTAGGTCTCATAATGTATTTATCCTTCCCTGCTTTATGGACTGATTCATATACATCAAAGTCTAATGTCAGAACTGTTGTTTCATCCTCATAAATCCAGAATGATTTAATCAATTTCACTTTATTTGAAGGTATTTTTAAGTCGTGTACTTCAATTTCTCCACTGTTATTGATTGTAATCTCTGCTTTTTCAACAGTTAAACGTATTTGTGTATATTTTCCTACAGTAAGTTCCTCTTCACCTAGTACATCAGTCACGTCTTGAAGTGCCATTAAATCAAATGTTTGAGATTCTTCTACTATTGTATACCATCCAGCAATTGAATTATCATCATCGTCATCAATATCTCCAATCGTAGCAGTAGTAGTATACCAATCAATTACACCATTACCACTATCATTTGTAACAGTAAGATTTACTACATATACTCCTTCCTTTGAATAACTATGAGTTGCATTTTGTTCATATGAGATGTTTCCATCACCAAAATCCCATGACCAATTATATGGTTTGATACCAGCTGTAGCATTACCTTTGAAATAGATATCCTCTTCAACTTCTCCAAAATATGGTCCATATCCATTGGCTACGAAACCATCTCCATATTCATCCTCATTCTCATCTTCTTCATCTTCATCCTCATCATCGCCAGCATCTGATGTATGAACCTGTATCATTGAAATTGTTACATTTGCATATAGGATATCTAAATCCCCAGGTTTATCAGTTATCTGAAGGCGAAGAGTCCCCACAGATCCAGTCTCTACACAACCACTAAAAAATGAGGTTGCTACTAAAACTATTATCACTCCAATAATTAACAATTTTTTCATTTCCATCCACTACTCCTTATTTTTTTATTAATCTTTTAGAAGTATTTATGATTTTCGCCTTCAATAAAAGTATTCTATTAGTAAATTATAAGTGTAAAACTCGCCACCATAGAAAGATCTTCTGTTACTGACAATTACAATTACAAAAAATAAGTAGAAGGACAGGCTGAAGAGAATCAATCCACCCCAATGGTCAGTGAATTTTATTATCTACTTGGAAAATGTTTTCGTCTTATCGAATTGATAGATTCTTCGAGTTTGTTATCTGGTAAGTTGAGTTTTTATCTCTTTTTCAAGCAAATCCAAAAACTCTTCTTCTTTTCCTTTTGGAATTGTAGCACCAGCAGCAATGTTGTGACCACCACCCACTCCGTTTAATAGCTCAGCTGACTTCTTCATTGCCATAGAAAGATCTAGGCCTTTATCGATTAATTCTTGGGTTCCACGAGCAGATGCTTTTACTTCCCCCTTATCCTTATCGGCAAAGCCTATTAAAGGCAAATCGTTGCTAGTTTCTCCAGAATTAAGAAGCATGTTTGCAACAATTCCAACGATGGTATCTCGTATGCCTGTACCAGTATGGAAAAACTGCAGATACTCTCTTTTTTCAATTCCGGCTTCCTTCGCAAATTGCAACCCTTCAACAAGATTGTGCCTATGTCCCTGTAAAAGAGTACGTGCCTTTTTGAGCCATTTGTCCCTATCACCAAGACAGACATTTAATCCTACTTCACATTGACCATATCTTGCAGTAGAATTCAAAAGTGTAGCAAATTCTTTAGCATCACGAAGCTCAGTACCTTCTTTTTCTTCATCTAAAATATATACTTCTCCAACCAGCCTCTTTGCCATCTTATGACCAAAACCTTTCGTTAGAAGTAACCATGCAATGCCTGATATTATCGTACGCCGCTCATCTTTACTTAGATGAGCCCAGTTTCTCCAAGTGTCCCCATCTTTCATTTTTATGCCCAATTCACGTAAAAAGGCGACACATGCTGATTCTCGTCCACTGAGACCAGGAATTAAAGGATCGTTTGCATACTGTAATAATTTGTAAATTGGACGGGTTTCTCTACCAAAATAACGAATGTCAGTTTTATATTGAACTACACCTGCACTCTTTCCATCCTCAAGAATTTGCCGGTTAACACCCACAAGTCTGCAGTGTTTCCTATCCTGAAGATCCCCGCAAGCCCCGACAATCGCCAAAGAAGCGAGATCCATGTTTTTTTGATCAATTGACTTGGATACAAAATATGTCACACCAGCACCACTTATCTGAAAAGATCCATCTAATCCAAAGAGATGTGGATTCAAATGAAAATTAAGATCTGAATCATCCGGGCATGCATGATGATCTGTGATTATCTTATTAATCTCCGGAGAATTCACACTGATGCTACTTCCAAGATCAGTAAACCACACAAGTTCATGATTCTCATTTTTTAAACGCTCTAAAACCATTTTATCAAGTTGTTTAACAAATTCTATAGAATGTTGTTTACCCATACGCTTTAATGTTTGAGCGGCAATTGCACCTGCAGTTATACCATCTGCATCTATATGAGTTACAATATGAATTTCTTTTGAACGACTAATAATGTCTGCTAAATTTTTTGCTCTTTTTAACAAATGAGTGCACCAACTTAGACGTTATACAAGATAGAAAAGATAGTCTCTGCCCACCTATATTGCAAAAGACCACTAATCTCCCATCTTCAGCTACCCACATTGCTTACTAATGATAAGTAGTTTCCGTTTTTACGACTTATCTTAACGCCGAAACTTGAAAGAATGACAGAAAAAAATTTGGAAGATAAACAAACCTACCATTAATCGGATTTACTTGTTTTATCCCCCAAACAAATATCGTACAGTCTGTCCTATCTTCTTGAGATCAACTCAATAATATCGAAACTTCTCAGTTCCCAAACTTTGCAAATCATTAACTCTACCTCCCCACTATAAAGATCCATAGCATCTGCTCTCTTAAAAAGACATATGGTTTATTTTATTACCAAGAATACAGGAAGTAAATAGGCGATAACTCATTTTCCTTAATCTACACTCATTTCTCCAAAAGACCAATCTGTAAAAAAATAATGTGAGGCAGATATTACTTATCTGCCATTGCTTTGTACTTGTTATATCGAGCGTTTACATTTTCCTCAAGTTTCTTATGAAGCTTTGTTGCCTCATCCGGGAACGTTCTAGTAAGAACATTGTATCTCATCTCACCCATGATAAAATCATGCAATGTTCCATTTGGCTCTTTGTAATCTAGTTGGAATGGATTTTTACCCTCATCTGCAAGTCGTGGATCGTATCTGTATAGTGGCCAGTATCCTGCCTCGACTGCAAGTTTTTCCTCATCTTGGGTTTTTCCCATACCTGCTTTTATTCCATGATTAATACATGGTGCATACGCAATGATAAGTGACGG
>JAUWOO010000099.1 GCA_030612095.1 Thermoplasmatota archaeon
GATGTTCCAAAACAAAGAGTAATCACTAAAGACAATGTCACAGTAGATGTTGATGCGGTAGTATACTTTAGGATAACCGATCCACAAAAGGCAGTTGTTGAGGTTCAAAGATATGAAGTAGCCACGAGCTTACTAGCACAAACCACGCTGAGAGACATACTGGGGAATCAGACCCTTGACGAATTACTTTCAAAAAGAGAGGAACTCAACAAAGCCTACAATCAATCATTGATCAAGGTACAGATCCATGGGGCATCAAAGTGTCCAATGTAACAATTAGAGACGTAGCACTGCCTGATGAAATGCTCAGAGCAATTGCAAAGCAAGCTGAAGCAGAACGAGAAAAAAGATCAAGAATAATCATAGCAGACGGAGAATTTCAGGCTTCAAAGAAAATGTCCGAAGCAGCAGAATTCTATCAAAAAACACCCGCTGCAATGAGACTTAGAGAACTGCAGACACTTTCAGAAATAGCCAGAGAGAAAAATCTTATAATCGTTCCAGGCGGAGAAATGGGAACTGTTGCTGGAATAGCAAAAGCAGTTAACAAGAAAGTAGTAGAATGAAGCTAAAAATCTCTCTTGTTCTACTCGCTTTTCTTTTTATTTTTTATTGTTTTTATTTTATTATAGATTCCCAGAATTCAAATTTACTGTTTGTGGAAATAAAAGACACTATTTACCAGTCTTCTGTTGAAATTTTAACTGAAAGCATGCAGCAGGCCAAGAACCAAAACTCTCAGGCAATCATCCTTCTGCTTGACACACCCGGGGGAGGATTGCAACAGACATTTGACATAGCAGATATGATACATAGCAGTCAGATTCCAGTCATCGGGTATGTTTATCCCAGCGGCTCTGAGGCATGGTCTGCTGGAACTTTTATTCTGATTAGCACACACATTGCAGCGATGGCAGATCATACTATAATCGGTTCTTGTCAACCCGTAGAAGTTGGTATTGAGGGAACCAAGATAATTAATGATTCAAAGATAATCAATGCTCTTGTAGAATGGATTAAAGAACGAGCGAACATGTACGGTAGAAATGAAACGATTGCAGAGAATTTTATTAGAAAAAATCTCAATTTGAACGCTACCTTGGCATGTGAATATGGCGTTGTAGAATTTGTCTCTTCTTCTATCGATCAGCTACTTGCCGATATCGATGGTACTAATATCACTACATCCTCTGGAAACATAACATTACATACAAAAGATGCAGAAAAAATAATGTATTCTCCCTCACCAAAAATTCAAATTATGAAAGTGATATCAAACCCGATAATCACATCTCTCTTACTTATGCTTGGTATTTTTGCGCTGATTTTTGGCATATCATCACCCGGTTTTGGAGCAGAGGTCTTTGGCGTTATAGCTATTCTGCTTTCACTCGTTGGATCGGGCTTTTCAATATCTACGTTGAGCATAATCTTTATAATTATCGGGTGCCTACTGCTCATTATAGAAATATTTGTTACCCCTGGCTTTGGTGTTATAGGCATAGGTGGAATTATATGTTTGGCAATTGGATCGATATTTCTAGTTCCAAGCTACCCAAATAGGGAATGGTTGATATCAATGGAGTATATGGAAACTGCAATAGTAATCTCGTTAGTATTGATTGTACTTATTGCAATATTTTTTGTTTTTCTTTTGTATAAGGTATTGCAGATCAGAAATAAAAAGAGGGCAATTGGTGTTTTTATTGGAGAAAAAGCTAGAACAATCGATCGTATAACGCCTGGCGAACCAGGTTACGTTCGCTTTAAAGGAGAATATTGGCAGGCTAGATCGGATACAACAATTGAGCAAGATACAAAGGTAGTTGTTGTAGATAAGGATGAATCTGTTCTTATTGTAAAGCCAAAAGAAAGATGACCAAACATTAATCAACCCCTATCTTTTTCCTGGCCTGGTTTAAAATGAATAACGATATAAAAATTCAGTTTCTCGGTGGCAGCAATGAAGTGGGCAGCTTAGCAATGGTGCTAGAGACAGGTGGCATAAAATTACTTTTCGAATATGGCATGACACCTAGCAAACCACCGGCATTTCCTCTTCCAGCACCACCAGTCGATATGACACTACTTACTCATTCTCATCTTGATCATTCTGGGATGATACCTTCGCTTTGTTCTGAATATGATCAAACTATTTTGACGACGGAATTAACTGGTGAAATCAGTAGCTTGCTACATAAAGATTCGATTAAAATCGCTAAAACAGAGGGCTATGCACCTCCATATAGCAGTGCAGATATAAAAGAGGCTAAACACAGTATTGTTCCTGTGGAGCCATCACAAAAAAGAGGTATAGGAAACGACCATGAAATCCGTTTTCATTCTGCAGGACATATACCTGGTTCACTTATGTTCGAACTTGTAGGTTCGAGGAAAACTTTGTTTACTGGTGACTTAAATGTTGTTGATACTAGACTTGTGAAAGGAACAAAACCAGTACAGTGTGACGTTTTATGTATGGAAGGTACGTATGCTGGAAGAGATCACCCGAAAAAAAGAGAAGAATTAGAAAAGGATTTTTTAGATAAAATCGATGAAGTTGTAGGTAGAGGAGGTATAGCAGTGCTACCGGCTTTTGCTGTTTCAAGATCTCAGGAACTCGCTCTTGTGCTCAGAAAGGCAGGGTATAATGTCTGGTTTGATGGGATGGGTAGAAAAGTTTCAAAAATGTTTTTGAAATATCCTAGATATCTTAGATCTGCAGAAAATCTTAAAAAGGCATTAAATAAGATAAATATGGTACATTCTGATCACGGTAGAAAATTGGCCTTAAAATCAGAAGTTATCATAACGTCTAGCGGTATGATGGATGGGGGGCCTGTTTTGGGTTATATGAATCATTTGAGAAACGATCCAAAAAATGCAGTTCTACTTACGGGATATCAGGTTGAAGGTACAAACAGTCGACTTTTAGTTGATAAGAGAAAATTGAATTTCTACGGTGTTATTGAAAATGTAGAATGTGAAGTGGAATATTTTGATTTCTCAGCTCATGCGGGACACAGTGAACTAGTTGAATTTGCCAAAGGTTGTAATCCTGAAAAGATTGTGCTTTTCCACAGTGATAACAGAAAGGCTCTTGAAGAACCTTTAAAAGATGTTGCTGAGGTTTACTCTCCAAACACCGGAGAACTATTGGAATTATAACGTTTGGATAAGGTTTATATTTTACGTGTGTTGTATTAAAGCCCAATAAGTTGATTTGGAAAAAAGGTGCTTGAAAAGGGGATATTGCCATGACTGAGATGACGCAGAGACAAAAATACGATCTTAAGCGGGAAATTGAGGGACTTAAAGAATGCAAAGGTAAGCATACAGAACTAATTTCATTGTATGTACCCCCCACTAAACAAATTTTTGATGTTACCTCCTATCTAAAAAATGAATTGTCCCAATCTCAGAATATTAAATCGAAAACGACCAAGAAAAACGTACTTTCTGCAATAGAATCTATACTAAGTAGGTTGAAATATTTTAAGCGACCTCCGGAAAATGGTGTTATTTTTTTCGTTGGTCATAAAAGCATTGGTAGCGATCGAACGGAGATGGTGGCACATGTTGTGGAGCCACCCATGCAAATCACCACGTTTCTTTACCGCTGTGATTCACTGTTTTATGTAGAGCCACTGGAAGGAATGTTGACTGAAAGAGAGATATATGGGCTCCTCCTGATTGATAGAAGGGAATGTACGATTGGAATTTTACGAGGTAACCGAGTAGATATGCTTAATTATATGACTTCTCAAGTTCCAGGTAAGCACGGGCGAGGTGGGCAGTCTCAACGCAGATTTGAGCGTTTAACAGAAATTGCAGCTCACGAATGGTTTGTGAAATGCGGAGAAAAAGCAAGTGAAATATTCTTAGCAGAAGAGAATATTAAGGGTATTCTTGTTGGCGGCCCAGGTCCTACTAAACACTATTTTATCGATGAAAATTATTTACACTATGAAATTCAAGATAAAATTGTCGATCTTTTTGATACGGGTTACACAGATGAATTTGGTTTGAAGGAACTTGTTACTTCGGCGTCAGGAACAATGACTGATCTGAAGATTGCTAAAGAGAAGAAGGTGATGAAACGATTTCTAAAGGAGATAACAAAAACCGAAGGAAGCCTTGCTTTATATGGTGAGCAACAGGTTAGAAAGGCACTTGAGATGGGTGTTGTCGATACACTGATCCTTTCAGAGAGTTTGAGGAAGTATAGGGTTAAATTAAAATGTACCTCATGTGACTATACTGAGGAACTAACTCTTGGCGAGGATGCGTTAAACGACTTCAATCCCCCTAATTGTAGTAAATGTAAAACATCAACTCCAATGGAAATAGGTGAGAAGCTAGATATAATTGATGAGCTTTCAGATCTTGCTGAGAAGACAGGGTGTAGCGTTAGTCTTATTTCGCAGGATAGTGAAGAAGGTGACTCATTATATTCGGCGTTTAATGGCATAGCGGGAATCTCCCGATACCCAATAGATTTATAATAATGTGATATAATAAGTTCATATTGTGGATTGTAGAAATATCTGCATTAGGTTTCTGAAATATATTTTAGACATTATCTACATAATAATCAGGTTTAAACCGATGGTTTTATAAATAAAGAAATATATTATTTAATTTGGTATTACACTATGTCGTCTAGAGAAGATTTCAAATCATTTATACCTGCAAAGAAGATTATACCTGAACTGACTATAAAAGCTGTCTTGATTGGAGCAATACTTGCTATTATTTTAGGTTCTGCAAATGCGTATCTTGGACTTTACGCCGGAATGACTGTATCTGCTGTTATACCCGGGGCTGTTATGGCTTTTGCTCTTCTTAAACCTTTCAAGGGAACTATTTTAGAGGTAAACATTGGCATGATGGGGGCTGCGGCAGGTGAGGCACTTGCTGCCGGTGTAATCTTTACGATACCTGCTCTTGTCCTCCTTGGAACATGGACTGAAATTCACTATATTGAAACAACGATTATTGCTTTACTTGGAGGTATTCTTGGTGTTTTATGGATGGTGCCTTTGAGGCGGGCACTTATTATCAAAACAGATTTACCATTCCCTGAGGGGGTGGCTGTTGCTGCAGTTTTGACAACTACTGTTGGAGATACTTCAGATGGGCGTAAGAAAGATGATGGCGGGGTTAGTGGTGTCTGGCTTATTGTAGGAGCTATCACAGCAGGTCTACTCAAATTTGGGCAAACTTCCCTTAAAATATTTAGTGGACAAATTCACAGTATAATTGATATCGGTAAATTTAGTATCGGCGGTGGAGAAAAGACTGGATATTTTTATGGTGGATTTGCTGCTTCACCAGCACTTTTAGGTGTTGGATGGATAATAGGACCAAAGATCGCGTCATTTATATTTGTAGGTGGGCTTCTTGGTTGGGTTATTTTGGCACCACTTATTGCACTTGCAGTTGGTCTACCATCTCCCACAACACCATCAGCTGTAACTGACGCCCTTGCACTTGGAAACGGAAATTTCGACGTAGGTAGTATGATATGGGGCTTTTACCAAATATGGGGTGACTACATACGATATATTGGTGTCGGTGCAATGGTTGTAGGTGGTCTCTATACCATCTTCAAGTTAAGAGCAAATCTTGCCGAGGGAATAAAAGAAGCGATTGCTGGCATAAAGGGTGGCCAGATTGAAGCTAAAAAAAGGACTGATGAAGATCTTAATTTCAAATTTGTATTTCTTATGATAGGAGTACTTACTATTCCTATTTTTATACTCTATGTGGCGATATCCGGCATATGGGGAGTTTCTCTAGTAATGTCTATCTTTGCAATTCTCTTTGCATTTGTTGCAAGTGCGATTGCGGGATACATGGCAGGACTTTTAGGTTCATCAAATAACCCAATATCCGGAGTGACTGTATCTGTACTTCTTATTACCTCTTTGATTTTACTTGGATTTGGACTTTCAGGAAATCTTGGAGCCTATGGAGTTGCGATACTTATTGCGGCGGTTATCTGTTGTGCCGCGGCCATCTCTGGAGATGTTCTCCAGTCTATGACATGCGGTCAGATGATTGGAGCTACACCAAAAAACCAACAGATAGCAGAAATGATTGGAGTACTAGCTGCTGCACCAATCCTTGCACTAGTAGTATCAGCACTTGACCAAGCATATCATATAGGGAGTACAAATTTACCTGCCCCTCAAGCATTTCTCATGGCTGGTATTGTGGAAGGGGTTTTAGGTGGACAAATGGTGTGGCCGTTTGTCATTGCAGGTGCTGTTCTTGCTTTTGTTCTCATACTTATCGATATGCCAGTGCTGCCTGTTGCTATTGGTATATATTTGCCATTTACCCTAGTCATACCCATATTTGGTGGCGGTATTATAAGACACATTACAAATGGATTCATAGCAAAGAAATATGGAAGTGCTGATGAGGAAGAAATCAG
>JAUWOO010000074.1 GCA_030612095.1 Thermoplasmatota archaeon
GCAAGGAATTTAATATTCGGTCTACCACGCAGTTGGGTGATATTTTTGTAGGTTTCGGTGTTCCTGTTAAGCATACTCGTAAACGTGCTGTTAAAGTGGATAAGGATTCTTTGAAGCGCTATTCTCTGAGTTGTCCTTTTGCCAAATTGGTTATTGATTTTAGACGGTTTTCTTCTTCATTGTCTTCATGTTTGTATCCGTTGCGTGATAAAGCTGTTGCTTTTAAGATTTATTCTAATTATAACCAGTGTGTTCCTGTTACTGGTAGGCTTTCTTGTAGTAATCCAAATTTACAGGCTGTTCCTAAGGAGCGGGATTTTGAAGGTATGATTCGCTCCTGTTTTGTTTCTTTAGATAAGGATTCATTGATTCTTCGTGCGGATTATTCTCAGATAGAGCTTAGGTTGTTGGCTCATTTTTCTAAGGATGCTGTTTTATTGGAGGCATTTGAGAGAGGTGAGGATTTGCATAAGAGAACAGCCAGTTTAGTTTTTGGTGTTCCTGTTGGTGATGTTTCTGAGGCTCAGCGTTCTAAGGCTAAGACGTTGAATTTTGGTGTTCTCTATGGTGAAGGTGCTTATTCTGTCAGCTTGGAATTAGGTATTTCGTATAGTGAGGCTAAGTTTTTGATTGAGCATTTCTTAGATTCGTATAAGGGTGTTATTCCTTATCGTGTTTCTTCTGCTAATTTTGCTTTGAAGTATGGCTATGCTCTTACGTTGTTGAATCGTAGATGTCGAATTTATGGTTTAGAAAAGATTAATGTTTTTCAGATTGGTAGGATGGATAGGCGAGCTTGTAATTATCCTATACAGGGTTCTTGTGCCGATTTGATTAAAAAAGCTATGGTTAATATTGTTCGTGAGTTAGCTAAGCGTGGTTTGAAGGCAAGGTTATTGCTTCAGGTGCATGATGAATTGGTTTTTAGTGTTCCCAAGTCTGAAGTTGGTGTTGTTAAGTCTCTTGTTAAAGATATTATGGAATCTGTGGTTAGTCTGCAAGTTCCTTTGGTTGTAGATATTGGTATCGGTAAGAATTGGTTTAAATCTAGTGGAGGAGGTGATAAGGAGTGAGTGATTTTTTGAAGTGCGAAAAGTGCGGCCAGTTTATGTCTTTTGATACTGGCAGTTTCGATAGAGACGGGAGGTATCTTTGTGATTCTTGTTTCACTGAGTTTCTCTATACTCTTTGATATGGTTGTTATTTTCTCCCTTTATTGTATTTGGGAGTAGCCATATTGTATTTGTTGTTTGTTATTTGTTAACTGGGTAATTTGTTGTCCTCTAAAGGGTATGTAGAGTGTGATTAGCGATTTATTTTCAGTGATTCTAAATGTGTAATACCCGATTACTGGATAGTGTCGATTACCCTATTAACAAACGGTAGTTTGTTTAAGGAAGTTGTTTTTACGACTTTCTGATTTGCTTTATGGCTATTAAAATGTAGCTTTTGGCTGCTCGATATTTTCGATTTTAGATTTTTGGATTTTATTTATTTGATTTGCTTCATTCTTTCTTTGATTATTTCCTGCTCTTCTTTTGTAAGATTCTTTTTGTTGAATTTCAGTAGGTCTTTGACTGCATCTTTTGGTGCGGTTTTTTTAGGATGCTTTGATATTTGTTTAAGCATGAAGTCATGAAGTTTAAGTGATTCTTTTAGAAATACATTTTCTTCTTTGAGTTCTTTGATTTGCTGATATATTTTAGTAAGGTCTACTTGTGTTTCATAGACTTTTAGATATTTACTGGCTTTAAGATATTCTTCTTTAAGTTCTTCTTCTGTGAATCTGGCATATGAGGTGTTTAAATATCCTTCATGTCCTAGTAGTATTTCTGCTATGTCATGATTATGTTTGCTGAATTGGGTTCTGAAAGCTTTTCTGAGTGTATGTAGACGCATTGTATGATATTTAGTATTGGTATCAGTCTGATTTAGTTTAGCTTTTTTAAGAAGGTTATTCCATCTTGCTCTAACGGTGTTTGAATGTGTTGGGAATAGCCTGTCATCGATTGGTGATTTTGATATTTTTAGTATTGTTTTATCTTCAAGTTTTCTTGTTATATGTGTTATTTTGCTAGTATTTTCTAGCCATTGTTGGCGGACTTTTAGCCATGCTTTAATTGATTCTGTTGCTTCGTCTGTGATGAATGTGATTCTCTTTTTCTTATTCTTTGCATATTGGCTTTCTATTGTGATTTTTGAAGGTTTTGATTTGAGGTCGATATCTGTTAATTTTATTTGCGTGGCTTCACTGATTCTTATTCCTGAGCTTAATAATGTTAGGAATATCGCTTTGTCATTGATTGTAGCATATTGAAGTATTTGCTTTATTTGCTCTGTTGAAGGTGCTCTGTCCTCTGTTATGGGTTGGTTTCCTTTTCCTCTGCGCCTTCGATTTGTCCAGAAGCTGTCGTCTAGTTTTATTCTGTTTTGAATTAATAGAAGTTTGATAGTGTTGACTCTGGCTGTAATTGTTTTTGGTGCTCTATTTTGCTTTATTTGGTGGAGCCAGTATCTTTTGATATCTCTTTCGTAGATGTCTGTTTGCTTATATGTTTCAGCTCTGTTTAATTCTCTTATGTCTTTGATGTAATCATCTGGGTTTTTCTTAATGTAGTTGAAAAAATCTTTAAGATTTGATTGATATGTATATGCTGTTCGCTTATTAGGGAATTCATTAATGAAGTCTTTTACAATTATACTGTTTTTTATTCTATTTTTCATGAAGTGTGTTATAGTATTATTCAGTATAAGTAATTTGCTAGGGAATTTTTAGTTACATCTTGTACATCTGAAGTAATATCAACAATGTCTACATCTCCATTAGTTTCTATATTGACTTCACCACAATACACACTCATTACAAATCCTCCGATGTTAATTAAAATCTGATTTTTCTTCCAGTCGCATCTCTTTTGTATACGCCAAAATCCTCAATGTTTCTTAACGTTTTTCCATCAAATACAGGGCCTTCTACACATACTCGCAGACCTTCACCAATACAACATTGACTGCAAATTCCTACCCCGCACTTCATGTATCTCTCCAAGGAAGCTTGAAAAGGAATATTCTTGCATAGGTCAAGTAAACTTTTCATCATGATTTCTGGACCGCATGTCAAAACAGAGGTAAATTTTTCCTTGCTTAACAGTTCATCTGCAAGATCTGTAGCAAAACCCTTGTAACCTTTGGAACCATCATCCGTAGAAATGTGTATTTCAGCACCACATTTTTTAAACCTGTCTTCAAAAAACAATTCACTGCTGTTTTTCACTCCGATAATGATAGTTAAAGAAATATTATTAATTCCCGCCTCCTCAACAGCCGGAGCAAGCATAGCAATACCAGTTCCACCACCAACAAAAAGAATTTGTTTCCCATTTATTTTAAAGCCATTACCATATGGTCCCCTTATGCCAATTTTGTCTCCCTTTCCCAAATCGAAAAGAGCGTTTGTCGCTTCTCCAACTTTTCTAAAGGTTATACCCTTAACATCCTTGTCAATATATGAGACACTCATGGGTATTTCGTCAACACCCGGTATCCAAATCATAAAAAATTGACCTGGAATCATCTTTTTTGGATATTCAAACATAAATGTTTTGACATCCTTATTTTCTGTTTTAGCTTCAGTTATCTTTGCTATTTGTGGACTGTTCATTTGTGTGCCACTCCGATTAATTCTGATAATCTTGTATAATTGTGATTTTCCATCCAGCATTCCATCTCTCTACAGATTTTTTTGAATATATCAACCCCTCTGTAGTATACTCCCGATCCAATTTGTACTGCTGAAGCACCTGCCATGATATATTCCAATGCATCTTCTCCTGTTGTTACACCACCAACACCTATTACGGGTATATCGACATTCTTTGCTATTTCATAGACACAGCGTATTCCAATGGGCTTTATTGCCATTCCAGAATACCCTCCAGTTTTGTTAGCAAGCACAGGCATTTTAAGTTCCAGATCAATTTTCATGGCCTTTACACTGTTAATAGCTACAATTCCATCTGCATTTCCGTCTTCTGCTGCTTTTGCAATTTCTACTATATCTGTTAAGTTCGAAGAAAGTTTGACGAAAACAGGTATGTTGGTTGATTCCTTTACCTTAGAAGTTATTTCTCTGACAAGTTTAGGATCCGATCCAGTTTCCAATCCATAACCTTTTGCATGAGGGCAGCTCATATTTAGTTCCAGGGCATCCACGCCATAGTTCTGCATCTTTTTACTTAATTCTACAAATTCATGGGAGTTTGAGCCGAAAATACTGCCAATCATGGGAACATTTGAATCTTTCAGTTTTCTAATTTCCCCCTCGAATTCATTTATCCCTGGATTGGGTAACCCCATTGCGTTTAAAATTCCATGTTCTAACTCTGCAAAAGTAGGATTTGGATATCCTGCCCTTGATTCTAGTCCAATGGACTTTGTGACAACAGCACTTGCACCGCAATCAAAAATTCGCTTCATACTTCCTGCATCTTCATCCATTATTCCAGATGCCAGTATTGTTGGATTCCTTAGTTTAAGAGAAGCGATTTTTGTGGTAGTATCTATCAATCTAACACCTCACATATAAAGTGAAAAGCACTATATAAACTCATTTTAAGGTTCATCAACTATAAAATACCAGCGGAACAAACATATTGTGCAGTGGATTATAAGCGCAAAATACATTAAAAGACGTATTATATGATATTGAATTCAAATGTATCTTGTAACACGATGGTTTGGCACGTTTCTGTGTGATGAAAACGGCATAAGAAGTAAAATTCTCTTTCCAAAAGATCCAGAAGATATTGCTAAAAGATTATTGAAGATAGATAAACAAGAGATATTAACAGAAGAGAAAAAAATCACGAAAGGTGCTGATGTAACTGTAAATGAAAAAAGACTACAAAAAATAGGTGATTATAATCAGAACGACTCGTTTTTTAAGAAAATGTCGATTGAACCTGAAGATTTTGATTTCACTCAAGATTTAATCCATAATGCATCGATAGTACTAGCTAAAAAGAAGGTCAAGGAAAAACTGAAATCAGAGGATTTACAGGTTATTCAGATGGTTAATGCTTTGGATGATCTCATACAAACATCTAACTTGCTTTCCGAACGTATGGATTGCTGGTCCGTAATTCCAACGCCTGAGAAAAAAATTAAACCATTTGAAAACTTGCTTTTTGCTGTTAATGACGAGATTAAAAGACTAGAAATGCAAATCGAGTGTGATGTTAGGAAAATTGCCCCAAACATCAGCGAGATAGCAGGATCACTGATAAGTGCACGGTTGATGTCACTTGCAGGTGGGATGGAAAGACTTGCATGTATGCCTGCGTCTACAGTACAGCTATTGGGTGCCGAAAAAGCACTTTTCAGATTTAAAAAAGAAGGCGGGAGACCCCCAAAACATGGCGTGATTTTCCAACATCCCTTGATCAATAGGGCTCCGCGGAGAAATAGGGGGAAGATCGCGCGCATACTTGCAGCAAAAATTGCAATTGCAGTAAAAGCAGATGTGTTTACAAAAAGAAACATTTCAAATGATCTAAAAGATGACATGAAGCAGAGGATAAGGGGTATAAGAAATCTGTAAAAATATAAGTAGTTGTTGTTTATTGTTTATAAAAAATTAAGTTGAATTGGTAAGTGGAAATAGAGGAAGCATGAGCGATATTAGAACTGTCCTTAGAGATATGGGGGCCCTATTTATTGTCATGGGGTTTGTGACCCTAATTGCTTTAGTCGTTCCACTTTATTTTGGAGAATATGGGCCCAACAGCCCTTTTGATGCAATAGGCTATATTCTTGTAACATCCGCTGTATTTTTTGGAGCAGGGTTTCCATTATTCTACATTTTTAAAGATGCTGAACCTGCTAACTTTAAAAGCGCGATGGTAACTGCTGCTCTTGGGTGGCTTTTCATCTCAGTTATTGGTAGCATTCCCTTCTGGCTTATACCGTATAATACAACCACGCTGGCTTGTATGGATCCCCTTTCAGCTTTCTTTGAGTCGATGGCGGGATGGACTGGTACGGGTCTAACTATGGTGGACAATGAAGAACTGCTTCCATATACTCTACAGTTTTGGCGTTCACTGATTCAGTGGGTAGGAGGAGTAGGTGTTATTGTTTTGACCCTATCTATTCTTGCAAGACCAGGAACTGGTTCCTTCGTATTATACAAGGGCGAGGCGCGTGATCAAAAAACACATCCTTCTATAATTTCGACTGTGAGAACTATCTGGTGGATATTTTTACTTTATACTATAATAGGGATAATTGTTCTAATTATTATTGGAATTGTAACTCCTAATGGCATGGATCCATGGCAATCCCTTAACCATGCTATGACAGGATTAGCGACAGGTGGTTTTTCGGTTACCGATAATAGCATCACTGGTTTTGGGCCAGTAAGCCAGATGGCTATTGTTATCCTCATGATATTTGGAGCGATTGCGTTTGCTGCTCACTATGATCTTCTCCAAGGCAGAATAAAAAAATTCTTGTCTGATACTCAGTTTAAGGCAATGATTGCACTGATTATTCTTGGAGTCACAGGATTAACTTTCGTTAATCTAGAAATGTATGGGGGGGATATCTCTAGATCCTTGGGTCAATCTGGTTTCCAATTCATATCTGCACTAACATGTACTGGATTTGCATCGGTGGAAAATATAGCAGGGTGGACAGAGTCAGCAAAATTGATACTTGCTATGGCCATGATTGTTGGCGGGGCAGCAGGATCGACTGCCGGAGGAATAAAACTCTATAGGGCTGTATTGCTATACAAAGGAGCTGGCTGGAGGATAAAACGAGCTATTTCAACACCTCGAAGGGTTTTTGTTCACAAACTTGGCGATAAACCATTGTCAAAAGAAAGCGCTATGGATTTAATCAACGAAGCAGCCATTATTTCATTTATGTGGGTTATACTGCTATCCATAGGAGTATTATGTATAGCTACCGTATTCCCAAATGAAACCCTAGGAAATGTAATCTTTGAGGTGTGTTCAGCTCAAGGAAATGTTGGTCTTTCAACTGGAATAACCGCGATCGGAATGTCACCCATTGCAAAGATAATGCTTATTTTTAACATGTGGATTGGACGGCTTGAAATAATTCCTATTATTGTTCTGATAAAATCTATGTTTGGCATCAGGAGAAATATCATATAAAAAATATAAGATGTTATTTGTTTCCCTGTTCTTTCAATAGATCGAATTGTTCATCCTGCAACTTTTTAACATACAACTCGAGCTGTTGTATGGCATTTAAAAGTTTGTAAATTTTCTCGTCTTCTGGTGTCGAAGGGACAGTTGAATTAGGATGCGCCTCTTTCTTTCTATGAAACTCAGATTGGGAATATTCCTGCTGTAGAATATCGCGTGCCATTTTAAGTATCTTAATTTTCTCACTAAGTTCACCAAGCTCGTTCATAGTTTTTATCCTCCAATTTTTGAGTTTATTATTGACGTAATTCGCTTTGTTATAGAAATACTTTATTCATTTAATAATTGTTGGAAAGATAATTTTGACCATTATTTAAAAAATGCAATTCAAATGGTTTCGATTCAAGGTATGGTGTAGAAAGCAGTATGCGGGCATCATCTACTGTTTATTTGCAGATATTATTAAATAACTCACTTTATGAATAGAAACTTTTATAAGTACACTGGCTATTACTATTCTCGATAATATGAATCTAAAACCCGAAATCCGAAAATCTGATGCTAAGGTGATACGAAAATTCCTAAGCAATTTCTCCAGGAGCAGGACACTTGTTGCCTATAAATCATGCCTAAATAAATATTTTATCTGGTTGGATGTGGACCCAGATGAATATATTATTGATGTTCGAAAACTCAAAAACAAAAACAAGATAAAACAACTCGATGTATACGAGAATGATGTTACAGACTTCTGGGAATATCTTAATAATGAGAATTATGCACCAAAAACTGTAAGAACATTTATTGCTTGTATAAAGGTGTTTCTCCAAGACAACAGAATCGAGTTAGACACAATTGTTTGGAGAAGGATGGTCCGGCGTGGAAATGGTTCTAGTACTGTCGCCACTGATAAAATACCAACCCATAAAATGCTGAAAGAGATTCTTTCACACGGCAACACGATGAGCAGAGCTATCTTTTTAACGCAATCATCCAGCGGGTTAAGAATCAACCAGGTTTTAAATATAGAACCCAAAGAAATCACACTAGGAAAGGATGGCGAACCAAGTAAAATAGACATTCCAGCCAACAAGGCAAAGAACAAGAAACGTGCAATCACATTTTGTAGTTCAGAGGCAACAACTGCAATAAAAGAATGGATGAAAGAACGTGACCAATACCTTATAACAAAAAAGAAACGCGTAAGAAAATCCGGCACATTTGAGAATCGTGGTATATCTTTCAAATGTGATGTGAACAGATATGATGAATTCTTATTTCCGTGTTCAGAAAATAACGCAGAATTTATGTGGCGGACTATGTTGAAAAAGGCAAATTATGCAGAAATAGACACATCCACAAAGCGCCAAACGCATGTTTACAGATGCCATACACTAAGAAAGTTTTTCAGACATTACTTTGGGGACAAAGATGTTGCAGAGGCACTTATGACTCATTCAGAGACTCTGGACAGAATTTATGATAAATACACAGAAGGTGAACTCTTAAAGATATACAAAGAGAATCAACCAAATTTATTTATCTATGAGACCGTGGCACCAGAAAGTGAAGCAGTAACAGAATTGAAGGGCAAAATTCAGACTCTCACGGAAGAAAATAAAACTCTTCAAGATAATTTCTCAATTCTGCTTCATCGGATGGATGAGCTTGCGGATAGAAAGGCCGAGGAGGCAGAAAAGGCCGAAATATCTGCGAGATTTAACAAGAAGATGGAATAATGAAAGCTGTTAAATT
>JAUWOO010000015.1 GCA_030612095.1 Thermoplasmatota archaeon
CACGTGGATTTATTTTAGGAGCCCCCATTGCTTATCTTTTAGGATGTGGTTTTGTCCCTGTTCGAAAACCAGGAAAATTACCAGCAGAATGCGAATTTGAAGAATATTCATTAGAGTATGGCAAAGATGGAGTCGAGATACATAAGGATGCGATTAATAAAGCAGACAGAATTCTAATTGTTGACGATTTGCTTGCGACAGGTGGAACAATCAATGCCGTAAGAAATCTTGTAAAAAAATTAGAAGGCGAGATTGTTGAATGTGCTTTTGTTATAGAGTTGTTAGATCTAAATGGCAGAGATAAAATTAAAGGTGAAAATATTTTTTCTATTGTGAAATTTGGAGGGGAATAGATCAAGTAAGTACGGTTGACTAAATACAAAGAATAATTAAAAGGACAGGTTAAAAGAGAATTAACCCATCCCAATTGTTAGTGAGTTTTAATGTTATCCATCACTCAAAATCTTACGTCTTAGTTTAGTGTATAACTAGTTAAAATTTAACGTTGTAAGGAAGTTTACAGCCTACGCCCAGCACTCTTTTATCAAAAATAGTATTGTCTCTAGAATCTTGCATTACTTTGAAGTTACAGTGTGTTTTCAACAGGTGAACTAATGGAAAAAACAGGAAATACAATCTATGAACATACTCAGGTTAAAAAGATACTTCATCGCGTGGACGTATGGTTTTTACCCTTTCGATGGGGCATCAACACATATCAGGGATGCGAATATAACTGCACGTATTGTAATGCGCGATACACTCATGAATATCTTGGACTCCAACTTGGGAATTTGCATATAAAATCATGGTCAAAGACAATGCGGCAGAAGCACCTGGCAAAGAACTCTCAAGAGAAAAATGGAACAAGAAATGGGGTGGATTTTTTTCAAGTTCGGCGCTAGAATTGCAGCATAGACTCAGTGCATTGCATTATGGTTTCCAGATAGCGCTTCCCAGGGGTAGTATAGTCTTGCCAGCCATTGTATTTAGTAATATTGCAGCGGCTGCATAGAATGAAAACACAGAAGTCAACAGTAGGAATATACCTGCAGGTACAGCCGAAGCGCTATAGAGATAATGAGCTATCAATACTATCACTGCTAAATCAACGAATATTAATATTGCAAACAATATCTTGTTTGTCATCAAGGAAGCGGCAGTGGCTATGATGCTGAATACCAAAATAGCAATGAGGCCATATGCATAGTGTGTTACGTCAAATTCAACATCTGTAAAGATAGTGATGAATAGTGTTAGTGATATGGAGTACATGGTCATGGCGTATGCGGTAAACACAGTAGCCCCAAAGATATTTTTACGTTTAAAATCCATTGCACCTGCTATCAATTGGGCTGTCGCACCAAAGAAAAGGACCCAGGGTATCATGAGCGATTTAGAAGAGCTTGATGTCAATCCAAGATCGGTAGATGCTAGTACAAGAGCTGCAACTGCTAGGCCAATAAGGCCCAACGCCGCAGGTTCAGCTGTAAACATAGGGAAAGCCTTTACTGTTGTTTCAGATTTAATGATATTTTTCTCAGTCATGTAAATCACTCATTATTTTTCTCCCAGTATAAGATTCTATATTAAAACGTTATCTCTCATTTTTATAATAAAAATATATATTAGATATATGATTCAAGTTTTACAGCTCTATGCCATCGTTGCCTTGGATGAGTATATATATTTCATGGTTTTTTTGCACAAGTTCGAAGGTAAGTGTTGTTTTTCCACCATTACTAGATATGAAACCCTGTTCTCCATCATTTATAATCCATTTATCATCAGCGAATTCTCCCTCTCTAAATCTAAATTCTTTTTCAGATAGCCATATGACCTGCTTATTGCCACCCGCGACCTTATAGAATATTACTGAACCATTGCATGTTAAACCAGTCTCCAATATTCCGTCATTATTTGGATCAGGATCCACACCAAACGCTAGAAATATCAGAGTGTCTGGAAGATTAAACGTATGAGTTCTTTTTGTACCATCACAACTGTTGATTTCATCCACATTTCGGGCTATGCCACTAGATATCATTGTATAAAGCTTTGACTCTAGAGTTCTGCATTCATTTTCCACCCGATTTTTAGCAAGTACGACACTAAGATTGTTGTATCCAACAGATATCATTATCACCATAGCTGCAATTACTGCTATGCTGATGATAAGTCGAATGGGAATCATATCAGATGCAATATTATCCATTTTTCTCATAACAGCACCATCCAGACAATATGGATTAGTTTGATTTCGGTTCCATGGCAAGAGACTCATCACCACCATGCCAACTACGGCGATGTCGTATCTTGATAACATGCGATGACTCCGAGGTATCATCAATTACAAATGCGACGCCTTTTTCATCTCCTACCTTTCTGATAGATTCTTTGATATTACTGTGCATATAAGTGGGGCGAACTCTACCCAATGCAGAGATATCATCCTGGGATGTAAGTCTATGACAAATGATGAGATCGCAGTGAGACATAACCTCCTGATCTAAAGCACTAGGGCGCTGAGTAGCCATTATCATGGAAAGACCCGGTTGTCTCCCTTGCCGCATCCATTCGTTGATAAAAACATCCTTGCTTATGGTATCCTTGTCATCTGGCAGGAAAAGCTGTGCTTCGTCAATAGCTAGCCAAACCATAGGGATACCTTTTTCCTCTACATCATATCCCATCTTCTTAAGTTCATGAATCTTACGCTCCCGTACACGTTCTTCAAAGATTTTTTCACCGATAATACTTGCTAATATAATCTTCAGATTTGGATCGGGCAAATGACTGACATCAAGGACAGTAATGCCACCCCGAATCACAATGTCTTTAATGCTTATTCCATCTCTATCAAAAACGTCCCAGGATTCTGCCATGGTTAAAAAATTCTCAGCAGCACCCTTAACATTGTCATTAATTCTCTCATCGCTTTTGATACATTCTAATAAATCAAAGATTGAAAACTGGTTAGATTTTGACTGCATTTCAAGAACAGCGCGTGTCAATACAATCCCAAAAGGATCTGTAGATTTAATATTGAAAAGTTGACACCAATGAAATGGAGATAACTCAGATGTTCTAATGGAAAAGCTACGTGCATTGATGTCTCTTTTCTTATATTCCTCAACATGCCCTTTTGATACAAGAAGATTTATATCGATACCCTCAGGCTTATGGTTCCATTCGTTTAGTTTTTCAGTATCTCTTGTATTTGGAAAATGCATTGTCCAAAAAATTCCAAGTGTGTCAATAACGACAACTCCAAGGTTATCTCTGACTTCCTTTTCAAGATGGGAAATTTCTTCTATAAAAACACCCATTGTGTATGATTTACCATAACCGCGTTTGCCACAGATTAGAATTATGTGTGGACTCAAAACATCCACATGAACTTCTGCCCCCAAAGATGAATCTAGTGCATAATATCTCCCGATGTTCAATAGACCCTCCAATCTTTTCTCCTTACGTCCCAGGACATATTGCTTTTTCATATCGCGCTCTATAAGTATAGTGGCGTTTTTTTCCAACCTCAACTAACCTCCATTTAATTTAGAAAATTATATATTTGCAATTTATATATTTTGTCGTCTGAGGAAACAATAGAATGGTAGAAAAGCTCTGTTCATATACTACGATAAGAAAAACAAATGTTAAAACAGTGACGCTAAACTGCAGGGACTGCGACATAGGAAATTCTACAATATTTGATGAAATTTGTAGGTCAAATATTTTTAAGATACTTCAAACAGAACATGGGGTAGATCAGCTTATCCTCAACCACGCTTTTGTTAAAATTTTCAGAGATGAAGCACTTGAGATTCTCAAAAGTCTTACTCATTTTATTGAAAATATAGATATATACAACGACCTAGAATTTCCTACTGGGGACTTGGAGAAATGCAAAAAATGTACTAGAATTAGATGCAAGGAGATACAAACAATAATTGAATCATCTAAAACCAATCCGGTTAATGCTCTGTTAAATCTTGAAAAAATACGGAAACAAAAAAAATCGTTAGATACAAAATGTAGCGAATGTGAGAGAAAATATAACGATATCATTGCCGAGATGATTTCAAAAGCAGAGTTTAAACAATATATCGTAGAGAAAAACATTGACAGTGATTCGTTTTATACTAATTGCATAAGGCCATATGTTAGACCCAGTTTTATTGATTCTTATATTCAGCTTGAACCACCTCCAGATGCCGTCTTTATGGAATCATATGAGGTAAAACGCAAAGGCGGGCGCCCCATAAACATCTCACTATATGTTCTCAGAACACGTCCTGAAAAACTTTATTTTGTTATTCCTCCGGAGTATGATTTGCCCCGTAGAGAGCTGCATCTTCTGGAGAATGTTAGGTCGCATCTTTCACGCCATAGGCCCAAAGACGCTTCTTTTATGGATGCAGAAACTGCTAGAGATTACTTTCAACATTTCGGAAAACAAGTGATAACTGGATTTGTTAAGGAACATCATTTTGATATTGGTGCGGATAGGATTGAATATCTTGCCGATATTTTTGCACGCTATACTGCAGGTTTTGGTATTCTTGAGGATATTCTATTAGATTCTAGGATTCAGGACATTTATGTGAACGCACCTGTGGCAAATAATCCATTGCATCTTGTGGTTGAGGGTGAGGAGTACACATCTAATGTATACTTGTCCGTTGGCGACATTGATGCTCTTGCATCTCGTTTTAGAACTCTTAGTGGCAGAGCGTTTTCTGAAGCTTCGCCTGTACTTGATATGGATCTCGCGAGTTATCATACCCGTGTAGCTGCGATCAGTAATCCTCTTACGCCTCATGGCATTGCTTTTGCATTGAGGAAGCATCGTCAGAAACCTTGGACTCTTGCACATTTTATCGCCAATAAAATGATTTCTCCCGAGGCTGCTGGTTTTCTTAGTTTCCTAATTGATGGTCAAGCATCTCTCCTGGTAGCTGGGAGTCGCGGGGCTGGTAAGACGTCTCTTCTTAGTGCTTTAATACTTGAGATTCCTCAGCGTTTTAGGATTCTCACTATCGAAGACACCGCTGAGATACCAGTTGAGATTCTTCAAAGATATGGATATAAGATGCAGTCATTGATTACCAAGTCGATATCTTCTGGTTTAGGGTCTACTGAAGTTAATCCCACTGATGCACTTAGAACGGCCCTGCGCTTGGGTGAATCAGTTTTGATAATAGGGGAGGTTCGGGGTGTTGAAGCTAAGGTTTTATTTGAGGCCATGAGAGTTGGAGCAGCAGGTAATCTGATCATGGGAACAATACATGGGTCGACCACTAGGGATGTATATGAGAGAGTAGTCTATGACATTGGTGTACCAGCAACATCATTCAAAGCAGTAGACTCAGTTGTAATCACAGCACCTATAAGAACAGAGGGGGGAATAGAACGTAAACGAAGGGTTGTTCAGATATCTGAAATCACAAAAACGGGATGGACTACAGACCCCGATTCTGACAGTATATTCCAAGATATGATGACATACAACACGGAAAAAGATGAACTTATTTCTACAGATTTACTTGATACGGGGCAATCAGAGATAATAGGAAGCATCGCTAGGAAATGGGGAATCACCGTAGAGAAAGCTCTTCGTAACATAAAACTCAGAACCGATATCAAACAAACGATAGTAAACTACAGCAAACAAAACAAGGAATTACTTGAGGCACCTGTAAATCGTGATGCTAACAATGCCTTTTGGATGTTCATAGAGGAAAGTAAAATGCGGAGTGGTGAGGTGGACTACAACATTGTAAGAAGAAAGTGGATGGAATGGTTTAAAGAATATGCTGGAAGAAAAGTAGCATGAATGTAGATAAACATTGGTTTGAAGAAGGAGTGTTTTTTGCCAAAAAATATTTTTCATGGATGGCAAGAGATAACAAGAGAACACGACAAAAAATCAAGAAATATTTTACACCGGAATACATGGATGCTCTCAACTTTACGGGATTAAACATTGAGCCACTTGATATACTAGTTTTTGCCCATGCGGGGGCTTTCATCTCTTTTATGATTATTTTTATGATCGACTTGATCGTCATATTCTCATATGGTCTTAACATTGGGGCGATCGACACTTTGACATTGCTACTTATGATAATCACCTCCAGTTTTCTTCCGCTCATTATAATGAATTTGCTTGCCAATTATCCTAAAACATATGCGCGATATGTGAATATCCATTCTCTTGGTGACATTCCTGAAGTGCTGAGTTACCTCGTGATGTATCTTAAGCTTGTGCCCAATCTCGAGAACAGTGTAAAATTCGCAGCTTCAGAATCATCCACGTCTCTTGTAAGAGATCTGCGCAAAATGCTTTGGGATATGGAAATTAGGGTTTATCACGGGATTAATGATGCATTAACAAATTTTGCGGATTATTGGGGTAGATGGAGCGATCATTTTAAAAGAGCGTTATATTTGATACGGAGTTCTATACAAGAACCCGAAGAGGCACAAAGAGTAATCACACTTAACAGGGCCCTTGACGTAGGTTTGGATGGTACCAGGGATCTGATGAATCAGTTTGCTAGTAAATTACATCAACCTACAATGTTCATCTATTCCATAGGAATTATGATTCCTCTTTCACTAATTGCTATGCTTCCGGCTGCTGGATTGGTAGGGATGAATGTTACCATATTCCAAGTCTTTTTCTTGTATGATATAATCCTTCCGTTGTTTGTCTTTTTATATACTCGTAAAATTCTCCTATCTAGGCCTGCAACTTTCAATCCGCCTGCTATACCTAGCAATCATCCTGATCTAGTGGGTATTGATACGCATAAAAGATTGATTATATCCCTAGTCGTTGGTTTACTGATTGCTATGCCCGGTATCCTGTTCATGGCGATTCCAATGTTTATGCCGGGCAACTCATCCAATGAAATTCTAAACTTTATTTCCAATCCAAGTGGTTTGAATAGTTATTTCCCAGTAACGCTTTTTATCATATGGGGTATTGCTGCAACAGTTACACTTTACAGTCTAAGTGTGTACCGGCCTTATAAAAAAATAAGAGACAACATTAAACAGATAGAAAAAGAATTCAGCGATGCGCTCTATATTCTTGGTAAACGAATTAGTGAGGAAAAATCACCCGAAGAAAGTTTTATGTATGCGGCAAATACCATGGAAGGTGCAAAAATCGCTAAGGTTTTCAGTCATACTAGCTATAATCTAACAGCAATGCATACCAACATCCAGGATGCGTTGTTCAGTTCGGAATATGGGTCATTGAGGCATGTTTATTCTGATCGCATTAAAGCAATCATGCGTTTGTTTGTAGAGGGCATTCATAAGAGCCAGAGATCTGTAAGTATCTCTATTATTCGTATAGCTGATCATCTTAAGGAATTGCAACAGGTTGAAAACAAGATAAAAGACACGCTTTATCCCCTTACATCCACCCTGAAATCAACCGCTGCGGTTTTCGCCCCTTTGATAGCTGGCGTAACTCTTGCTATTACTAAGTTAATATCAAACATTATTCACTCCATGGCTAGCAAACTTCCCACCGAAACATTTGCAGGTGGATACTCAAATACCTTTGCAAGTATCACTGATGTGTTTACTCTAGAAAACGTCCGTCCCGAATACTTTGTCCTTGTAGTAGGCATATATATAATCGAACTTGTTTTTCTTCTAACTAGATTTACGAATGGTATTGATGAAGGTGATGATAAAGCGGAATATATGTACTCCCTTGGAAAGATTATGCCAACAGCAGTTGTAGTCTTGACTATTACAATCATCGTTGGCCAGATACTATTTTCTTCAATTGTCCGAACGATCTAATTTTTAGATAGAACTTAATTTTTCGTGAGCAAATCAGAGAATACTTAAAAATTAAAGGTAGAATATGTTAATGTCGGGAGCGGGATCTGAACCCGCGACCTCCTGATATCTTAGCGAAATAGCTAAATGACGAACCCTTCAGCTGTGCTTATGAGTCAGGCGCTCTAACCAGGCTGAGCCACCCCGACATTTCAAATGATGAATTTGTAACCTGGAATGCAGGCCTAATTTATAAAAACTTTCCAAGCAAATATGTATTCCTACTCTAAAACCAATCGATTTTTTCCTCGCAGGTATATAACATGCAAAGATTCCGCTCTGAGTCTCTTTCTCAATTCACGATCATTAGTCAAAACAATCCCAGAAAGTTTCTTGGCCAAATGCATAACGGCGTTATCTCCCTTTTCATCTATATCGACTACATCATATCTTTTTACAAACTCTAAAGCGGGCTTTGCAATAAGTCTTTTTTTACCTTTTCCGTGCTTTGATAAAAATTCTAATTCTTTGATAATTGGTTTAGGAACAACCATATGATATTTTCCCAGTAACTGGGTTAACTCACCCTCTAAATCAATAGAAAATTCAAAAAGCATCATTGGGGCATTACTATCGAGAATTACTATTTTTTCTTCTCTATTTCTCCATATCCTATCAGATGCCATCTACTGTCAATCCTTCTACTTATCGCAATTCTTTGTCCTTCTTCAGCACAAACAGGTAATTTTAATTTAACACCAATCTTTTCTCCATGAAATTCTGACACGATTCCAACTGTGGTGGCTGTGCCAATAGTAAGCATGAGTGGTTCATTTGTTTTTATTGGTTCAACATTTTTTTCTTCTATGGTTCCTACTACCCTCTTGAGTAAAGTTATAGATAAATTAAAACTTTCCAACGTCTCTGGTAGCTCTCCAGGTCTACCAATCACTCTACCTGCAAAAGAATCTGATTTTGTTCTAGCCGGGTCAAGACTTGTTCCGATAGCAATTAATCCTCCGGGTTTAGCCTCTTTTGCAGACTTACCGCCCGTAAATAAAGAATCAGCGGTTGTTCTGATCTCTTCCAAGGTTTTTTTACCCTCTGACTCAATTCTCCTGCCAGGAGCTATTTCAATCTCCTCACCTTTTTTCAGAACACCTTGAAGTAACGATCCGCCTATCACGCCTCCCCTCAATTCACCGGGCTTTGCCCCAGGTTTGTTAATATCAAAGCTTCTGGCTATATACATTAACGGGGGTTTGTTCAAATCTCTTTTAGGGGTAGGAATATGTTCCTCCATTGCCTTGATAAGTACCTCAATATTAATATCGTGGTGAGAACTCACGGGTATAATTGGCGCATTCTCTGCACAGGTGCCTTCGACAAATTTCAGAATCTGCTCATAATTCTTTATAGCATTTTTTTCCGATACTAGATCTATTTTATTCTGTACGATAACAACATTTTTTATACCTGCTATATCAAGGGCGGTCAGATGTTCTCTAGTCTGAGGCTGAGGACATTGTTCATTTGCGGCAATAACAAGCACCGCACCATCCATAATAGCAGCGCCAGAAAGCATGATTGCCATAAGAGTCTCGTGACCGGGCGCATCAACAAAAGAAACAACACGCAATAACTCAGCAGTACCGCCACACGATGAACATTTCTTTGTAGTGCCATAACATTGAGGATCATCGCAATTAGGACATTTATAAAATGCAGCATCAGCATAACCCAACTTTATAGATATGCCTCTCTTTAACTCCTCAGAGTGTTCATCAGTCCATTTTCCAGTTAATCTCTGAGAAAGCGTTGTTTTTCCATGATCGACATGACCGATCATGCCTATGTTTATTTCAGGCTGACTTGGTAAACTCATTATTGCTCCTCTTTTTTCTCACCCTCATCCTTCTTTTCTATGTTGATGAGTTTATCTATAGGCTTAGAGCTATGTTTAGTAACCTTCATATTTATTTGGACGATGTCCTGATTTACCGTGTTCCCCCTAATAGATTTTTTCTTCCTAAGGCCCTTTTCTTTTGGTTTAAATCCAGAACTTTTACTTAATAATAATCTTCTTCTGCTCATTCCTGGGAGGTCCCTTCTCATTGCAAATCCATTTTTATCAGTTCCGCCAGTAACCTGTAGCTTGTATCCAGGGAGTGATATGAAGATTCCATCTACTTCATCACCAATTTTTTTACCTATTAATGAGTTGGCATGATGCCCACTAACCTGCACCTGATGTGATTTACCGTTTTTCGTGTCATTTATTACTACCTTAAACTCTACCATGTCCGCTTCTCCTTAAACTGATCTTTTAACTTGATTTTTTCTGTAGTATCCTTTTGGGATAACAAGCCAATATATTAATTTTACCTTTCTAATAATAATTCATATTGGATGTTATTGCCACATTATTTCTTGGCGAGTAACTCTTGAAAGTATATTAAATTATTTGTGAACTCGACTTTGCTTGTGAATTACTTTCAAAACGTTTTTAGTCCTTTTTGGATTTACAGTTTTTCCAGTTAGATTCCAACACTAAATGCTCTGAAATCCTCCCACCATATCTTGATTTTTCTGTATCTGTCACCTTATTTCTTCTGCCTAAAATATAAGTTTCTTTTATCGATTGGCTAGTTTTTCAAAACACGCCGACTTCAAAATTTAAAAAGATATTTAAAGGTGCTATTGTTGGGTTAACGCTGAGTGTAGTAGTTGTGGGGGAGAAAAATGTCAGAATATGTTTGGCACTGGACAAAGGGGAATAGCAAGATATTTACTAGGAAAGTAGATGTTGCTGAAAAAGCAATGAGAGATGGATTGTCTGTAATCGGGTTAAAAGCAAAATCCAATATCATTAGATATTAGATAAGAACCTGCTTTTCTAAAATTCATCGTCGGTAAGGTATTTTTCCAACGGAAGTTTTTTAGACACCTATTTCATTGACCAGTTGTAATATGTCCGATTTAGATTACAGGAAGTTATTGAAAAAGGTTCAGGAAAATACTTCAACCAGGGAATTTGTTGAAGATCGTTTCAAGTTACCAAAGGCAGAAATATTCTACGAAGGAAACACAACGTTTATAAAAAATTTCGACAAGATATCTGATGCAGTTAACCGCAATCCAGACCATGTCTTAAAGTTTCTTTTAGGGGGATTAGGCACTTCAGGCGAAATCCTTAGCGGCAGAGTAGTATTTCAAGGTAAAATACCTGCCAAACAGATACAGGATAAACTGAAAGATTATATTGACACATACGTCATGTGTTCTGAATGCAATAGGCCTGATACACATCTTGTTAAACAAGGTAGGACTATTTTGGTTAGATGTGATGCATGTGGCGCCTTCCGTTCAGTGAAATCTCGTAGGAAGAAGACGGTACAACAACCAGCTGAAACTCTGAAGGAGGGAATGACCTACGATTTGACAATAAAGGACATTGGCAGGAAGGGAGATGGTGTTGCATATTTTGACAAATATATTGTTTATGTGCCTGGTGCAGTTAAAGGTTCTATGATTAAGGTAAAAATAGAAAAGATTTCAGGAACCGTAGCCTTTGGACATGCTGTGGCAGTCTAGATCAGAAATTAGCGAAAGATATTTAAACCGATTTGCGCATTCGTTTTTGTCAGACAAATGATGTCTTATGTCATTTGTTTGGTGCATATTTGACATGCTACAGGCATGCAAATGGTATCCGTCTGACGTCTATTTGATGTATGTGAGGAGAGATATGGAAAATCATCGTATAACAATCCGAATTCCCCAGTATGATCTTCATTCGATAGATCTTTTTATTAGTGCTGGAGATTTCTCTTCTCGTTCTGAAGTCATTCGCCGTGCGGTTAACGAATTCGTTAAAGCATATGCTGATCAAGTCATTGAGAAGGTAGATAAGGCGAGGAAGATGCAGGACTTGGAATTTGCGGTTGAAACCATGGAACCGTACGTGCAAAAATAACGCTTAAGACACTATGGAGAGGGATGGGATGCACCCTTTAGAAGGGCGCCTAGGGATGGGCGTCCTTCAAACTACCAGAGTAGGAGGAATGATATGGCAGGAAGTAGAGGTATGGGATCTTTAATTACAGATGCAATAGAAAATAAAGCAGAAGAAGAAAACAAATTGAAATTTGATGGAGAAGATATGTTTGGTACCCCGCGCATAACAATTGTTGGCTGTGGTGGTGCAGGTGGCAATACAATAACAAGATTGAATAAACTAGGTGTTAAAGGTGCTGGTACTATTGCCATTAACACTGATAGACAAGCTTTGGATTTAGTGGAAGCAGATCACAAGTTATTGATTGGGGGTAATCTCACACGTGGTCTTGGTGCAGGGGGTTTTCCTGAAGTAGCAGAACGAGCTGCTCGTGAATCAAGCCGAGAAATAGAAGAACTTATAAAAGGCTCTGATCTGGTATTTATTACCGCAGGTATGGGCGGAGGAACTGGTACTGGTTCCGCCCCGGTAGTGGCCGAGATTGCAAAGAAACACAATGCAGTGGTCACTTGTATGGTGTCAACCCCATTCAATGTCGAACGGGCAAGACTCATCAAAGCAGATGAAGGGCTTGACCATCTAAGAATAAAAGCGGATAGCACTGTTGTCCTTGACAACAATAGATTATTAGAATTTGTCCCTAACCTGCCTATCAACCAGGCATTTTCTGTTATGGACCAGATGATAGCAGAAACCGTAAAAGGCCTTTCTGAGACTATTACCGTTCCATCGCTTATCAACCTAGATTATGCAGATATGAAATCCATTATGAATTCAGGTGGTCTATCTGTCATGCTTTGGGGAGAAGCAGACGAAGATGCAGGAGTAGATGCCATTGTAAATGAGGCGCTTAATCATCCATTGTTAAATGTTGATTATACAGGGGCCAATGGGGCACTTGTCCACATAACAGGTGGGCCAAATATGAGCTTGAAATATGTACAGGATGTAGCAAAGTCGCTTACAGAGAATTTGGACTGTTACGCCAATGTTATACTTGGTGCAAGAGTATTACCTGAGTTTGAGGGGAAATGCAGAGTTATGGCAATAATGACTGGAGTGGAATCGCCTAATTTGCTCGGTCCAAAAAGTTTTTCTTCAGCTCAAGAGCGTCCATTACAAAAGGCAATTACAAGCTCAAAGTGTGATATCGATTTTGTACGATAATCAACCAAAAGCAGTAGATTAATGTAGGATGTGTAAAAACATCCTATAACATTATTTTTTATGTACATATTTTCCATATGGAACGTAAACTTAGAGAGATTAACGGCAGCTATGTTATCGCTATTCCAAAGCAAGTATGTGACTTATACGGCTTTAAGCCAAATGATAAGTTTATCATAGAACCCATTAGTAATAGTGAACTAAGGTTGAGAAAACTTAATCCGTAAATTGTGTTAAATAATGTCAATAGAAAATTTGTTCAAATCTTACGTCACTAAACGTTTAAAAAAGTAGATATGTTTATATTTCAGTAAGCTATTATTTTGTTGTCTGTGTGAGGAGATGCCCAGGGAGAGAGTAGGAATAACTGAAAAAACCTATTTTTCAGGAAACTTTTATAAATAATGCGGTATATATATTAAGGAGGGAAAAAATGACTGATGAAGAACTAGAAAAATTGATTGGTCAACCGTATAGCAAGGAAAATGCACGGAAATTAATTTATGGCGGAAGAATTGATAGTAAAGGAATTATTGTCGATGTAATAACATCAAAAGAACGTAAGAAAAGATGCAAATCTTTTTTGTCATTCTTCTAGCTAGAGGTATTATTTGAAAATATTTTTAGACAGTACTGTACTATTTGACGCTATAGAAAATAGTAAAGAAGGAAGGCGATTTAAAACATTATTGAACCATGCGATAAATGATAAACATATTTTAGTTACTTCTTTAACTGTATATGGTGAAATTGTTCAAGTGTGTATAAGAGACAATAGAAGCGATGATTTACATGATATGTTGGATTTAATAGGTGGGTTAGATATTCAATGCTGGTTACCAAATCCACAACTTAGAGATTGTTGTAAATGTCTAGATAAACACGATAAAGAAAATCGTGTTGGACTAAGTGATAGAACCCATTTGGCATATTCCACATCTTATGATGATGATTATTTTGTTACAAGTGATGAAAACTTACAACATTTCCCGTTGGATAAATGTAAATGTAAAAGATGTGGAAAAAAGAATAACATCAGTAAAAAATTGATTTCCCCTGAACAGTTAAGAAATATCTTATAACTACCTTTTCTCCATATCAACAATGCTTATAATCCATATAGCGTATCAAAAAGCTAAGGAGTTTCGTGCATATTAGATGGCCTAATAGTTTACATGACTGTGGGACAAAATAAAATGATCAGTCCTTTACGATAACGACATATGCCATCCTTACCCAATATTCTATATTATTAATCAATCTTTCTTATGATTGTAGACGCTCTGATTCAATTTTTGAAACAAGAGAAAACAATTGTTTTCTAACAGCCGGAGATATAGAAAAATGACTTCCATAAGGGCAGTCCTCATCGATAATCGCACAATCATTATCCATATTGTATATTACAGGATACAGAGTACATCCTTCAGGCCTATGTGCATAGATCAAACATTTCATTCCATCATGAAATACACAATGACCGTTTTGATTCTTCAACTGTAGCCAGCCCTCGACATCATCAACAAATGAATCACGGGAAAAACCCAAATTTTCTATTCTCTTAATATCAGCATTTGAAAGAAGCATTACTGTTTCTTTACAGCATTGAATACAATTAAAATATCTGCAAGGGCTCTTCATTAAATTGGGTATAAAATCACACCTCCGTCATATCCCAAACACTTTTCTTTTTTCATACTATTATCCTTGTACCATCAAATAATTGATTATTTATGACTTTTTCTAGTTGATCCAATCGTTTACCGTTTACAACAAAAGTAGGTATTTTTGCCTTATCAATTATTTCCAAGGCAGGGCCATCAATAACAACGTTACTCCCCGCTGCACTCCATTCCGTTCCATATTTTTTAATCAATTCTTTTATTGTTAGTTCCTTCAGTTGCTTCGCATCAGGATATTTGTTTGGATCTTTGTCATAGATTCCCTCCACGTTTGTCGCTATGATAAATTTGTTTGCCCTGGTTTTCTCTGCAAGTTCTGCACCAACTAGATCTGTACTGTGACCTGGTACCGTTCCGCCCATGATTACTATAGGTTTATCTATTCTCTCGGCTTCATCGGTTGTCAGAGGAATGTCTCCATTTGATATTCCAATGGTGCTTGTCAGAAGTTTAGCATTAACCCTTGTTACTTCTATTCCTAACTCATCCAATGTATCTTCGTCAAGATTTAATTCTCTACCTCTTTTTATGTAGGTCCTTGCAATTTTTCCGCCACCCACTATCACATAAATCTTATATTGTTTACTGAACTTTTTTAGCAAATTTACAAGTTTTTTTAAAAAAGAAACATCTGCTTCTTCAGCAAGTATAACTGATCCGCCAATTGAGATAACTATTGATTCCATGGACAAAACAATATACATATCTGATTTATTAGAATTGTTAATTTTGTAATAAAGAAAATTCTGCCCTATGCAACCTCTGGTCCAAACTGTCCTTTTTTGGGACTTCCACCAAGTTTGACTTGAGGCAGGGGAATTGGGGGTGGTAGACCAAGGTCTTTTGATATGCCAACTGCCTCGGGTACACATGCATGCATTATAGCAGTATGTATCTGACCTGCAATTTGATTGGGCATTTTACGAGTATTCTTCCAATCGTTAGCAATTTTACCTGCATTATCATCTTCAAATATCAAAGATCCCTCAAGTTTAACCATGCCAACAGGGCCATAGCTTGCAGTATATTGAAAATCAATTGTAGCATGGTTATCTTTTATATCATAAGCATGAGTAATATTGCTATTATGATCAATGCGAACCTGCTTAGGACGCTCGTTAAGATTTACATATCGTCTCGCCTCGATGGACTTGAGTTGTATATTTCTAATTTTCATGTTCTAGCCAGCAACGATTGATAACAAACAACATACTTTTACATCTTTCGTTAGTTCGGATAGCCAACTATCCAATTTAAACTAATTCAGAAAATCTCCGTTTATATCAAAGCAGATTCAGAACATCTATCCCGTTAATTTCATGATGGCTTCGGCGATGTCTCCTTTCGTCTCCTCTAATGCTTTTTTTGCTTCTTCAGCAGTTTTGCCAGTTTGCTCCATAATCAGCTCAATGTCTTCCTTTGGGGTCTCCTCTTTTCGTTCCACTATGTGAGGTCTTCCAACAATTTGATATGTTTTTTGCCCTTGAGCATCCATGATTGTAACCTCAGCACCATCAAAAACGTATTCCTTTGTATTCGTTTGAATTATTACCTTTTCCACGTTTTCTATTTCCTTAACACTAACGCCAAGTTTCCGCATCATCTGATTCATCTGCTTAGGATTAATTCTTCCGGGCATCATCTATTAAGTCCTCCAATATAACCAATATTTCGAAGCATATATAGCCTATAAGTTGTTATATATTTTGGTATGATATCTGGGAGCGAAATAAAGGTTTTAGATAGAAATGCAGAGTACTATGGGGTGCCAGCCCATAACCTAATGGAGAACGCTGGAAAAGGAGTAGCAGATTTTATCATAAAATACCTTGACTCAGCAAACGAAAACATTCTTGTTTTTTGTGGAATGGGAAACAATGGGGGGGATGGATTTGTAGCTGCTAGATATCTAGCAGAAAAACACGATGTAACTTTATTTTTGACTGGAAAGGAAAAAGATATAAGAACGGACATCTCAAGAAAAAATTTCTGTAAATTGAAAGAGATAAACTTGGAAATACATGATATAGAATCACTAAGTAAAATAGATAAATACCTTTCAGAAAACAATGTCATAGTTGACTCTATGCTAGGCATAGGTTTATCTGGCAGTTTGAGAGTGCATTACTATACAATAGTTGAAAAGATAAACGCAGCGAAAAATAAAACAGTTATCTCAGTTGATATGCCTACGGGACTTGGGACAAACACTGCAATAAAACCAGAATTCACTTTAACATTTCACGATGTAAAAAATGGAATGGATAGTGAAAACAGTGGCGATATTAAAATTGTAGATATTGGAATACCAAAAAAGGCAATTGAATACATAGGACCTGGAGAATTATTGGTCCACTATCCTAAGCCAAAAAAAGAATCAGATAAAGGTGACAATGGAAGAGTTTTAGTTATAGGCGGGGGGCCATATATCGGTGCACCAGCAATGACTGCCCTTGCAGCACTGCGTACAGGGTCAGATTTAGCATATATTGCCACACCAAAGAGAGCAGAAAGGGCGATCTCTACTTTTTCTCCCAATCTAATTGTTAAAGATTTAAATTCTGAGTTTTTAACTTCTGAGGATATGCCAGCAATCAGGGAGCTCCTACACAGCTGTGATGCGGTAATCATTGGACCAGGGCTGGGAAAATCAAAAGAAACAGAAAAGGCAACAATACAGACTATACAGACGGTTATTGAGCAAAATAAACCATTGGTTATAGATGCAGATGCAATAAAGCCGGTTGGAGAACATTTAGAAGTAATAAAAAACTCAACTACTGTTGTTACACCACATTCGGGGGAATTTAAAAAATTAACAGGTTCTGATATCCCTCAGACTATTGATGATAGGATTAAAATAGTGCAGGCATGGGCTGAAAAACTAGGAATTGCAATTTTTCTGAAAGGCTATGTTGATATTCTAAGTGACGGCGAAAGGACAAAACTCAATAAAATACATAACGAAGCGATGACCGTAGGGGGTACAGGAGACGTACTGGCAGGAATCATTGGGGCATTGTTATCTAAAGGTGTCAACTCGTTTAATGCAATGAGAATAGCCGCCTTCCTTAACGGTGAAGCCGGCAACGAAGGGTTTAAGAAAAAATCATATGGTTTACTCGCTACAGACATAATCGAAGAAATTCCTGGCATTTTGAAAAGATATTTATAATCCATTTTTAATCAATGGCTGCAATGAATAAAACTCTAGTAATGATAGGATGCATAGCATTATTTTTATCTTCATCCATTGTGGCGAATGCTCAGATACTTTCCCCAATTGTGCATCTAAGCGGAGATATAGGTCAAGACGCAATGGCTTTTTTTGTTGGTGAAACTGATTTTTCTGGGAACTTTTATGGATATCCGGCAGATTCCATGATTGATACTTCTTCATTAGATGATATTTTGGACGATCCTTTAGTAGAAAGCATGGTATCGGATATTTTTGATATTTCATTATTAGAGGACCTTCACGTTTTCCCCTTACTTGGGTGTTGTACTTTTGAAGATATTAACGGTGTTACAATTGTTGATATTCAAGAGTTTCAAGAAATGGATTTCACTTCAATGTCGCCTGCAGATATTATAAATTTTGTGAACAGCATTAAACGCTTCTCAGATGTAGATATTATCGCTGAAAATGGTCAGTTTATATTTGGAGTTGGACAGGATAGTATTACAACAAAATCTGAGATGAATTTTGCCATTTCATCTCCCGTTAGCTTTGAGATTGAAGAAGGAGATAAGATTCCATTTCTAGTTATTCTCACAGAATCTGAAATCACTATGCAATATTCTGGAGAATCTTCTCTTTTGTATAAAGCATCTGATAGTGGCAGTATGATAATTAAAGATTCAGACGGGAATGAAATTTGGAATGAAGATCCATCTGACAAGATGCTTTTCATAGAAGATGACGATGTTTCATTCGTCCAAGATTCTTCTGTGTACGTGTTTCCAATATCTTCCGAGGAAACCAAAGAAACTGCATCATTATACGTATCGCCTGCCGAATCTCGTTTCATCGATATTTCCCAGCTTATGGAAGGTATAACAAATTCAACGGGTGATTCATCAGGGAGTATGGGTATCCCAGATTTTTCCAATAACCTCCAAGGTTTTGATGAGTTAATCTCTGCGGCATCTTCAATAATTAATGGTGGTATGGTACTCATTAAAACAAATGATACGTTTGTTGTTGATAATTCACCCCAAACGTTTTCAGGATTTGGTTTTGCTAGGGGTAATGGATTTGA
>JAUWOO010000095.1 GCA_030612095.1 Thermoplasmatota archaeon
GTTTTATCTGCGGGTCTTACGCTACGCTACAGACCAACGCAGTATTAACAGCCGGGACTATAGATAAATTCCACTCAAAAAATCTGCTTTTTTATCACCTATTATGTCGTATTTCATATAACGTTTGGCGGACATACGAAGTCCTGAACAAGGTGAAGGCAAGCAACCGAGGGTTGCACAGCGTTGCGGCGAGCATAATCATAATTCAACTCATTTAAGAAATTTTACAATGCCTTATTGAATTCTTCATGATTTTCCAGGTTCGAAGTATGCCCGGTGTTGAAAATAATTTTTGATTCACAATTTCAAAAAATAAAGATTTTAGTTTTAAAAAGATAGAAACTTAAACTAAATCTACGAGTGTTTTTACAACTAATCCGATTATTATCGAATAAGTAACATTGACCATAGTTCCTGTTAGAAAATATAAAGAGTTTTTCTTTATATCTTCTCCACGTACAATTGTCTTTGCTGCAAATATAAGTGCTAAAGCAGTATAGGCTTCCAGGAGCATAAAAGTAAGTATCAATAAATTTTCACATTTTCCAATAACAAAACCAGTATCCAGTACATTTTGTTCTGCTATTTCTGTATATTTCTTCTTTGAAACTTTAGCCAAAACGTATTTTACTATCCATCCACTTGTACCAAGTAACAATAGATATCCCAAAATAACTATGATGAGATCAAGATAAGTTATATCCTCTATCAACTTAACACAACCCTTTTCTTTTATGTTCAAGTATCATTATTTTCAATAAATTGTTTAGACTAGTCTCCATTTCGTCCATTTCCCTCCAGTTCATATGGTCAAGATTTTTAGAAACTGCCTGTTGTGTTATCCCTAACTTCTCTGCTACTTTATACTGGTTTCCAGTTTCTTTGTATTCTTTGAATATTTGATGTTTTGTAACAGACCAATCTTTTTTTACAGACCGGATTAAATTAATTATATCTGTTAGGATTTTATCTAATGATCTATTACAAAGAGCAATATCTACGGTTAGATCGGATTTTTTTAATTTACCCATCATATCAGATGCTTTATGAAATGCAACGCCACTCATTTTTGTGATATTCCGGGCCTCTACTGGATCATCTATGTCATCTAGAACTAATACAAAACGCATTAAATTTGGAGATATTTCATCTGAGATTATATCAATTATATTATAGGCGTGCTGTATATTTGAGAGTACTCCGCCAATTTCGTCCACTCCTTTCAAAACTTTAAACTTTGCATATATATCTTTAGCATAGATATTATTTACCTTCTCGAATGAATTTTCTAATTTCTTTTGTAATTCTTCACTGTTTTTTATTTGGCGAGAAGAGAAAAGATCGCCTAGCATTACATAGAGTTTCCTTTTCACAATTTATTCTATATCACATTCTTGTATATAAAGACAACCGATTTAGTTGTTTTTTCTAATAACAACTTAAATAGTTGTTTTTTAATTTCATACTTATTCCTCAGCAACATATTTCAGAAGTGTGCCCTTGTTTCCACAGATATAATCATTTATTGGGGATGCGAAGTGGACTCCTGTCAGGGTTTCTAATATCTGTGCCAATTCGTTCTGTTCGGAAAAAATCTGCATTTTTATCACCTATTATGTCATATTGTCGTCTAACTGTTATGATATATGATTCCAACCTGACCCATATAAATCCCATCTGAAAATTTTGTCAAATATAATAAAGGAATACTATTAGATATACACAAATGGCAACATAAAAATATTGCAGTTATCAATATTTTTTTTATCAAGTATGTTAAGATTTAAAATTAGTGCTTTATCCGGGTTATAATGTTGTATAAAACTCCTGAAAGATCTTGTAATTTTTGGTTTTATTTTTACTTCCAAAGGAACTATCTTGTCCCCGTATAAAACTACGAAGTCAACCTCTGTTTTAGCTGTTGTGCGCCAATATTTAACCTGATATGATCTTTTTAACTCATTGTGAACAAAAGTTTCATAAAGATAATCAAATCTTATGTTATCAAAAGTCTCAAGTAAATAATTCCTAATACCGTAATCAAGGAAATATATCTTTGGATTTTTCCGTAGTTCATTCATCAGATTTTTATGAAATGGTCTAACTATGGATATAACAAAAGAGTCTTCAAGTAATGGTAAAATCTCTCTGACGTTATGATATTTAAGATCTGAATTCGTGCTTAATGTTTCATAATTTATAACATTTCCAGAGGTGTATGCAATGGCTTTTAACAATTTTACAACTTTTTCTCTGTATTTAATCCCATACATGCCAACAATGTCTTTTTCAACATATGTAATAAACAGATTTCTAAGTAATTCCTTTTTTTTATCCTGATTTTTCTCTAGTACTATACGCGGGTATGAACCGTATGTTAAATATTCATGTAATAATTTGTTTAATTCATCTAAAAAAACAGTTTTTTCAATAGTAATTTCCTTCTTAATATCAACTTTTATTTTTCTATGCAATTTTTCATATTTTTCATCTTTACTTTTTAGAAATTCTTCGAAACTAAAGGGATACAAATTAAAAAAAATTACTCTTCCTACAAGATAAGAACCAAGATTTGTTAAATCAAAAGAGGATGATCCTGTAATGAATATTTTAATATTAGAAAAGGAGTCGAATATCAATTTCAATTTTTTCCCGGCATCTTTTATGTACTGCACTTCATCTAACAGAAAATAATGCTTCTTTTTGGAGGTCAGATGGAATTCTATGAATTCTTTTACATTTTCTTCAAATTTTAACCTGATAATATCATCTTCAAAACTTATATAATGAATTCGATCATCATCAACATTATCGTTGTTCAAAATTTCTTTAATTCTCATAAGAAGTGTGGTTTTACCACTTTGTCTTGCTCCTCTTACAGCAATTATTTCTCGACTTTCTAGCCATTTAATTAATTCAGGTTCTATTTCTCTTTTGATATACACCATTGATAAAACTTATCCCCTCTAACTTTATAAATTTTTCTTTTTTTTAAAAAATAACTAAGTTAATTTGAAATATAAGTGAAAATAAGGGCAGAACTCCTATTTTACTATCTGCGGATATTGCACGAAGCTCAGCTCTACTTATTTCCCATCTTCTTGCCTTATCTGCTAACCCACTTATGCTACCTGCGGGTCCTCCTAATTTATTAAAAGATATTCCCATCGCATGGCAATTTGTTGAAATTCCTGTTGTATCTGACCCCATATCAATTAAAAAATTAATCTTTCTCCATATCTTTGGTTCATTTGATTTCACTCTGAACAAAACAATGGGTAATTTCCTTAAAATATCCATTAATGCGCAAGATATTACTTCCTGAAATCCTTCACTTTGACAGTGGGTTCTTTCGCCCTCTCCCTCATCCTTTCAACATATTCAGGGCGAAGCTCGGGTTCTAACAGTTCCCTCTCATACTCGGTTATTATCAATTTGATCGCTTCTGATTTGTTCTTCAAACCAAATTTCCCTTTGACAATGTTTATGATTCTATTCTCATGCTCATTTAGGATTATTACGGATTGTACCATAGTAATTACTCATTACTTTTCGTTACTAAATATTATGTTTTATAACTATTTAAAACTTTTCACTACTCCAGGACAAATCGAAATTTCACTTAACTCTTTTCTTTCCAAATTCAGTTCGCACATCATTACAATTTCATAATTTCTAAATTGCTATTGTCAATTCAAACGAACGTAAAAAAATAATGCATATAGAAACCATAGACTATGTAACCTTATTATCGGTCAGCAGTAATGGTAATTAGTTCATCACGGCTAAAGGCCATTTTTCCACTCTTCTTTCTATGTTTTGCTATAAATTCCACTCAAAAAATCTGCTTTTTTATCACCTATTATGTCGTATTTCATATAACGTTTGGCGGACATACGAAGTCCCAAACAAAGTGAGGAATTTGGGTGGAGTGCCAAAGATGCAAACCAGATATGCCGTGTTATACAATGAGCTTTCTGGAGTATTATATCCCCTTCCTGCATCTAAGATTTCTTGCCTAATTGCTGGCGATAGTTTCTCCTTGCTTTTGATTTCTATGACATCATATGCCGCCAGATACACTCCGATAAATTCCCTGGCGAGAGTTTCCATATCCTGCGAGTAGTCTATGGTTAGTATTCTTTGTTAATTCATCCTGTTTTTTACTCAGTTTGGGATTTATTAACAATGTTCCATCGGATCGAGGGATTAAAGCAATACCATCGCCGCTTTTTATTTTAACCTTATTTAATCCATTTCTTTGGCAGAGAAATAACATACGTTGATCCTCCCGTAATCTGTACCTTTCCATTTTCAATTTCTATAGTTCTCCACCCGAGATTAAACTTCTATATCTATCTCATCATTTTGCATAGCTATCTTATTTCTATACGTTTACCTGTAATCATATAATTAATTTTTTCAGCCATCTTGCATGCATGATCCGCACAACGTTCCAGATAGCGAGCGACCATGATATAATGAGCGCATCTTGTGATATTTTTGCTGTCTTCCATCATATACGTCAAACACTCTCTAAAAATACTATAACGAATACAATCCACAGTATCATCCTGCTCGGACAGTGCATCTGCATCGATTTCTTTTACTTCTTCAAACGCCTTTAGGACTGTGCCAATCATATCATCTACAATTCTTGCCATTTGATTGAGACTTACCAATTTTTTAATATGGGGTTTATCTGCCAGTTCCTTGGTGACATTTGCAATATCTTTTCCATAACGACCTATTCTTGTGATATAAGTTGTCAACTTAAGATATGCTGCAATTGATCTTACATCCACGGCCATTGGCTGATACAAAGAAATAGCCTGAATGCATTGATGTTCAATAGTCTCATCCATCTCCATAATTTTATCTTTTTTAGCTAGGACGTCATCTGCAACCTTAACATCAAGATTACTCAAAGAGACCATAGAATCTTCCAGCATCTGCCCAGCAAGCAGCCCCATGTCCAAAACCTTCCCTTTTATAGCATCCAATTCTTTATGAAATTTTGATTCCATATCATTTCACTCCTTTTATCCAAATCTTCCTGTAATATAATTCTCAGTACTTTCCTCCGTTGGGTTTTCAAATATCTGCTTAGTTTTACCATACTCAATAAGTTTACCAAGATACATATATGCCGTATAATCACTAACACGCGCTGCCTGCTGCATATTGTGGGTGACAATGACAACAGTATAATTCTTTACAAGTATGCGAATTAGATCCTCAATCTTAGCAGTAGCAATAGGATCTAAGGCACTGCAAGGCTCATCCATAAGAATAACATCTGGTTCAATAGCCAGAGCGCGAGCAATACAGAGACGCTGCTGCTGACCGCCAGATAGACCCATAGCAGATTCATCAAGTCTATCAGCAACTTCTTCCCAAAGAAAAGCCTCTTTTAAACTATGTTCAACCATCTCATCAAGTTTTTTCTTGTTGTTAATACCAGCAATACGGCAACCATAAGCAATATTCTCATAGATGCTCTTTGGAAATGGATTAGGTTTCTGAAAGACCATGCCAACTTTCTTTCGCACTTCAACAACATCGGTCTTCTTGCCATAAATATCAATGTCATCCATCATCACACTGCCCTCAATACGGCATTTACCAATAATATCGTTCATACGGTTAAGACAACGGATCAATGTTGATTTACCACAACCAGAGGGGCCAATAATAGCAGTAACCTTATTTTCCAACACTGGCACTGTAATATCGTACAAAGCCTGTGATTTATCATACCAAAGATTCAGATTGTGGATATTCATTTTGGTCTTGTTTTTGCATGTCATATTTCAGTCCTCATAATTTTTTTTCAGAATTCTACTCTATACCTCTCACGAATAATGATCGCCATCGCATTTATACCCAAAACGATTGCCAACAACAGGAATGCTGTTGCCCAAGCGTTTTGTTCAACAGGATAAGCACCTACATATTTAGTCAACTCAAGCAGATGATACGGGAGCGCCTGAATCGGATTAAAAATAGTTGTGGGTACACCTGCACCCATAAAAACAACTGCAGTAAACATTATAGGTGCAGTTTCTCCAGCAGCTCTACCTAAACCTAAAACACCACCAGTTATTATACCTGGCAATGCAGGTGGTAAAACCACTCTCCTTATGGTTTGCCATTTTGTTGCACCTACTGCATAAGATCCCTCACGAAGATTCTGTGGGACGCTTTTCAAAGCCTCTTCAGATGCCCTGATGATAATAGGCAATGTAAGAAAACCCATAATTAGGATCCCGCTTAACAAAGAAATGCCGAAGATCGGAACGAAAAGAGCCAGCCCGAAAAGACCATGAACAATAGATGGCGTTCCCTGTAAAATATCAACAGCAATCCTGATAACTCTCACAGTTTTTCCTTTCTTTGCATATTCATGCAGATATATAGCACTACTAATTCCTAATGGCAGAGCTATTAAAGCCGTACCCATCATTATCAACAGGGAACCAATCAAAGCAGGAAGAATACCTCCTTGGGTGCCGTGCCTCCTCACATCTTGCGTAAGAAACTCCCAGCTGATACCACCTATACCACTTGAGATAATATTACCAACTATAACCGCTAAAGGATAAAGAATCAAAAATATTGAAGCTATCAGAACATAGTAAGCAGAAGCCTCGCTAGATTTACTAGTAAAATTATACAAGGGCTTCATTGAAAAAGAAGCGCCAACTATCCCGATGACAACAAGAATCGCAGATGTCATCATAAATTTTAGTATGGATGCATCCACATCATACTGTCTTAAACCATACTCTGGTGGAAACATCGGCAAACAATATGCAAATAAAAATACAATAACGGTAAAAACAAGTAAACCTACCATTTCCCTTCTCTTATGTAACCTGACAAATGAATAATAACTTAAGACAGAAAATAGCAATGCAATAATAACTAAAAGAATTCTTACAAAAATATCGCCAATATATACTGAAACAACAACAGATACGAATCCAATAACTGCTACAATTGATGAAAAAATAATCGAAACGTAACAAAGGATTTTTTTAAATTCCATATTCTCCTTTTTAAAAAATTCCTTGCACATATTTGTGAGATAAAGAGGGATTTTTCCTAGCTCCATTTCATCCCCCTCTAAAT
>JAUWOO010000107.1 GCA_030612095.1 Thermoplasmatota archaeon
ATGTCATTACAATACTGGGAATAAAGAACCCACCTCAGCTGCTACCCTTGCAATCTCCATCAGTATCAACCGACTTTCGCACGCAAAACCTGTCAGCCAGCCTTGTGCAATATCCCCTCAAAGAAATCTCCACTCAACAGAAGAAATCAAGAAGTAAACCATTATCTCACCAGACACAAAACCAACCAGTGACTCCCAAACGCTTCAAAAAACTCCACCAGACAACTTTCACACGCAAAATGCATCAGTTTCACCCCCCTATTTTGCAGAACTCGTCAGGTGATTCGCACGCGAAACTCGTCAGGTCAACTAAATTTACCAAACGACTTTCACACGCAAAATGCGTCAGCTACTATTATTCAAAGTTTTTCAGTAAACAAATACACATACACTGGCACGGTATCAGAATCAAATACATTTTTAGATAACAGTGTAAAATGTTTGAAATACCGTTTATTTGCAAAATCTTCTTTTGAAACATTATTCTGATATTTTACCTCAATCCCAGTTTTATCCTTTTTTTTAGAATCAAGTACAAAATCTGTTTCTTTTTTCAATTTTGTAAAAAAAACTTCATCAAGGACATTCTTATTTTTTTCCATTGAACCAACAATTCCTTCTATGATCTTATCGTTATTCACAGCAATGTTTAATTTTTCAGAAAACATATGCAAAATAAAACTATCGTAAAAATATATCTTTTTGTTTTTATTAAAATCTATTTTGTTCTCACCGATATTAAAAAAATAACATGGAAAAATAACAAAAAGATACGATAACAATGCTATATATGAACTTATAGTCACATGACTCTTCACTGAAGATCGTTTTGCAAGTGAATCCCAACTTACAGTGGTAGTATAACAAGTGAGAACACTTTTGATGATCTCCTTTAAAGTTTGCTCAGTTTTTCCTTCTTTTAAAACATCACCAATAATCCAGGAATAATAAAGATCATAGATATAAATGGGGATTTCCCCATATCGTTCATATTCATTGATAACAAGAGGGATACCCCCTGTTATTAAATATTTTTCAAAAAGAATTTTCAGTTTATCACTATGATATTTTAGTTGTTTAACTGTGTTATTTTTATGTTTTTCAAACCAATGGGGCTTTCTAAGTTTGACATATTCTCGAAAAGTCAACGGCAGTAAAAACAAATCTTTCCCATGCGTACCTCTTCTTCCAGGAAGCCGTTCCGTTCCTTTTTTTAAATCAATTGCATTTGAACCCGTAAGAATAAAACAAACATTGGGTAAAAGGTCTGCATCAACAACAAATTTAATTGCCTTCTGCCAGTGTTCAACATCTGTAATCTCATCCAGCAGAACATACTCGGGTTGCTTTTCTTTAACTTTACAAAACTCAACGTATTCTTCAAGAAGTGATATAAGATCATCTTTCGATGATAAATTGTCGCAGGTCCAATAGAAAATACTTTCCTTGTCAACAAACTGTAGTTTTTGTTTAATAAACTGTTTTAAAAATGTTGTTTTTCCTATTTGACGTGGGCCTCTAACCGTGTATACATTGCCTTTTTTGAATTGTTGCTGCAGTAATAGTGTTTGGTAAACATATTTGAAATTTTGAAGTTCTCTAAGATGTTTATCGAGATAAATTGCTTTTTTATCTTCCCACCAGGGATTCAAAAAACTAAGATTCATATGGTTAATAGTAATAACAGCTCATTTATAAATGTTATGTTATTAGCAATATCAATAAATCACTTCAATGAACAACATATCAAGAGCAATATGAAGATCATTTATGAACAATGGCAGATGTGATTTTGAAAAATACTAGATATCAACTAACAAAGATAATGCTATTGGGAATTCCAAAATGAGTTTTATCTTCATTTTGAAACTTCTGAAAAGAATACCTATACAAGAAATTTATTTTCAATCTCAATAAAATATTAATAGGTTAAAGAAGAACAAAACCCCCTTCGGGGGAAATTATGGTAGCTTGTCGACTATTTTGGATGCATTTTGACCATATGTTTAGGCATGTTTGTTGCTCTAACCTTCACACCACATAAACTACAGGTTAGCCACTTCTTGCTCGGACTCATCGATATGAGTTCATTTAGTAGCTCATCCACTGTCAGCCCTTTATCCCTTGCAAGCCCTCTAATCATCCTGGCAGTACTTAATCTAACAGTCAACGAGTACCAACCTTTTTCAGGCATAAATAAGGATGAAAATCTCCATTTATAAATTGACCGGTCAATCATAGGAAAACTATACTTACATAGCGGAGTCTATACTTTATACACAATGAAAAAACCAAAAAAATAATTATTAGAATTGTTGAAAAACAATATTTAAAGACCTAAAACTTCTCGTCTTCTTCATTGTTTGCTTGTTTTGTAGATGTTGCTTTACTTAGGTAATCTTTTCAATGTTGATATTAACCTTTACATGTAAAAAACCAATCAACCAACTTTCGCACGCAAAACCTGTCAGCTGTAAGGTTAAAAACACGTAATCACCGCCTCTATCCCAACAGAAGAAAAGCCACTATTTCACCAAACAAAAAATCATCACCCCAGTTCCCGGGCTTCAAAAAACTCCACCAGACGTTTTCTGCACGCGAACTTCATCAGTTACCAGACGTCGTTCACATAAACCTCGTTAAGTAAAAATCGTTTGTGTTTTTACATTTTCAGATCCAATGGAAAGACGGACTTCGTGATGTTTGGATTATATTCAGAAAGTAGGGTTGTAAAACTTCAGAAAAAATTAAATAGTATGTAAACATATATGTTTACGTGATATGATGACACAGGTACAAGTAAGACTCACGAAGAATTTGCTTGAGATCTTAGATGAATGGATTGAGAAAGGAAGGTTTAAAAGTCGGAGCGATGCGATAAGGATTGTTTTAAGCCAATATGAAGAGCGGGAAAAAACCCGAGAATTCTATAAAATGTTGAATAAGAGAAGTAGAGAAGCTAAAGAACATCCTGGAGACTTGGTCCCGTTGGAGTAGATGGGATGAGTTATAAGGTATTACTTCATCCGAAAGCCAACACATTCCTTGAGAACATTGAATCTGAACTCAAAAATAGAATAAGAAAAAAGCTTCATGAATTGAGTGCAAATCCCGAAAAAGGAAAAAAATTGATGCACTCGGATTTTTGGCGATTAAGGATAGGGGATTATCGCGCTGTTTATGAAATAGATTACAAGAACGATCGGGTAATCATACTATTTATAGGACATAGGAAAGATGTTTATGATGATTTCTTAAGGTTGTTTTGAACCATTCTGCGTTACCATACTTTCCTCACCGTTTATCAAATCCAAAGAATTGCACGAATGAACTCTGCGGTTGCATACGGCAACCTTGCTCCGCTACACTCTCCCTTCGGTTGGGTCACTTAACAGGCAGATATTAGCCATCCTTTGTATACAAACTTCACCAGTCAACCACCCTCAAGCATCTGGCATTCTCTGCATGCAAAACTAACTGGTTGATAGCCAACCATTTCGAAATATAGTACACAAATTATTTTAGCAGTTAGATATTACCTTCACGGGTGAGTTGAACTTCAATGAACTGTCCACACTGCAATTCAGACAAACATACCACCAAAGCTGGACTTCGGCATACCCGCCAAGGCATCATACAGAAATATTACTGTAAACATTGCAACAAATACTTCACTGATAAAACACAGTTACATACTCAGTATCCGCTCCAGGTCATCCTCTACACCTTGCAATGCTACAACCAAGGATATCCAGTAAAAAGGGCTAAAACACTCACCGGAAAAAAATACCGGTATTCGCCACCAGAGCGAACAATTTATTCATGGATCAACCGCTACCAAAACATACTCACATTCCTCAAACTCAGAAAACACTACACAATTCATCCAGAAAACCTCATAACAACACATCGATTCCAACATCAACAAATCTATCCATTCACCTACCATAATCTCAAACTCAACCTCAAAAGTAAACAACTACCACAACTGAAAAGGTATATCTCCTGGGTTGAACGATCCTTGCCAACAAAAATATTTCTCAATGGACCACGAGCATCACAATGCACTATCAATCAAAAAATAACAGTAAAACAAAAAGAGACCATTGCACCTGAACTCACCAGACTTGCCATGGCAACCAAACGCAAAAGCCAGTCTGCCCATGAAGCAGTCGAACAGTTCTTTTTAATCAACGATTCCAGCACGGTTTGTACAGAACTCCCAGTATTCATCAACCCTAAGGAAACAAACCTGTTAAACATAGAAACCCCTCTTACCGGTCATATTGATCTTATCCAAATACGGAACAACATCCTGTATATTATGGACTATAAACCAAATCTCAGGCATCCAGAAAAACATGCAAGTCAACTCATTGCATACAAAGAAGCAATACAGAAAAGAACGAACTTACCAGAAGAAAACATTATCCCTGCAGTGTTCAACCAGTATGATTACTTTGAATTTGAGTGATGCCAATTGAAAAATCCTCCATAATTATCAACGCCAGCCGTCACCTGCCGTTTTTTATACATAAAATCAGCCTAACCATCAGGTTCATTAACTGAAGAGGCAGGATCAGAAGAGTGGCGTTCCATAATCAAAAACTTTAAATATACACACATAATATATGTGTATACAAATAATACAAAGGTAATTTGCCATGGTTAACATAACGCTATCTGTCCCTGAAAGATTAAAAAAGGAAATGGACTCATTTGCCGAGATTAATTGGAGTGCTGTTGCAAGAGAGGCTTTTAGAGAAAAGATTGTAGATCTTGAATTCTTAAAAAAATTCAAAGAAAAAAGCGAATTATCTGAAAAGGAAGCGTTGAGATTAGGTAAAGAGCTTAATAAGAAACTTGCAAAGAGACGATAAAATGGATCTTGTCATCGATGCGAATATACTTTTCTCTTTGTTGATAAAAAAAGGAAAAACTGAAGAGCTTCTTTTCAAGGACACAATAGATCTTTTTGCTCCAGAGTTTCTTTTTGATGGATTTGAAAAGTATCGAGATTATATTAAAAAGAAGACAAAGCGTAAAGATAGCGAATTTGACACATTAATGATCATATTAAGGAAAAGAATAAGGATTATTCCAAACTAAGAGACAGAGAAATATCTAAAAAAAGCAAAAAGCGCATGTCCTGATCGAAATGATGTTGATTATTTTGCTCTTGCTATGAAATTGAATTGCACAATGTGGAGCAATGATAAAGCACTGAAAAAACAACATGTCGTCCCCATCGTCTCAACAAAAGAACTGATGAAAAAACTAGAGTGAAACAGGAGTTCCACATCTATAACCCCATTCCGCCTTCGATTCCTCGACAAGCCCTTGCATTATTCATGCTACAGTCATGCTGCATCCCTGCTCAGCAGTAAAACATGGCAGTTTTTGTTGACAGTCATCAATGAATTTATGAAACTCGTTGAAGAAAAAAAGTTTTACAACTATATACTTAAAGAACACCGAAAAAGGATGCTTAAAATAAAAGCTGGGGATTTTATAGAATCTGATAAATCCCATGCGATTCATCCCGCAAACTAAAGTTTGGGGATTTCTCGCTTGGGTTTAGTTGATAGTAGGCGATAGCGACTTGGTCTGTCAGGCCAAATATTTAACTTAAAATTTGGTTTATCAGACCAAATATTTATAAATGAACATGCATTTACTTGAAATATGGACAGGGAAAAACTCAAACAATTATTATTAGAACAAAATCAAATAACTTCTCCCCCCAACACAATACCTAGAGAATTGCATCATGACATAAACCAATTTAAAAAAACGCCTTTTATAACAATAACCTCGGGGGTTCGACGGTCAGGAAAATCAACATTACTACATCATATGAGATCAAAATATCTGGATAGTAGTTATTATGTTAATTTTGATGACGAGCGTTTCGTCAATTTCACCGTTGATGATTTTCAAATGCTTTATGAAATTTTGATTGAACTTTTTGGTGATAATGACATATTCTTTTTTGATGAAATCCAGAA
>JAUWOO010000026.1 GCA_030612095.1 Thermoplasmatota archaeon
ATATCTGGATAGTAGTTATTATGTTAATTTTGATGACGAGCGTTTCGTCAATTTCACCGTTGATGATTTTCAAATGCTTTATGAAATTTTGATTGAACTTTTTGGTGATAATGACATATTCTTTTTTGATGAAATCCAGAATATACGTGGATGGGAGAGGTTTGTACGAAGGCTCTATGAATCTGGTAAAAAAATCCATATTACCGGATCAAACGCAAGTATGCTCAGTAGAGAGCTGGGGACACATCTTACTGGCAGGCATATCACTTTTTCCCTCTATCCATTTTCGTTCAAGGAGTTTTTACGATTCAAAAAATATGATTATTCTAAACTCGATAGATTAACAACTAAGCAAAAAAGTACATTGAAAAGATTTTTTAACGAATATCTGGAGAAAGGAGGATTTCCGGAGTATTTACAAACTGAAAAAACAGAATATTTGAAAACTGTGTATGAGAACATATTATTTCGAGACATTATAACTCGATACCATCTTCCCCATGAGAAACCAATCAAGGAAGTTGTTTTTTTTGCTGTAAGCAACATAGGGAAAGAAATTAGCTTTAATAATCTAAGAAAATTAACAAATCTCACAAGTGCCACCACAATCCGAGAATATTTTGAGTACCTGGAAAATAGTTATCTTACATTTTTAATTCCAAGATACAGCCCGTCCCTTAAAAAACAATTGTATTATAATAAAAAAGTATATTTCATCGATACTGCAATGGCAAAGATACTGGGATTCAGAACCAGTGAGGATATAGGAGGGATATTAGAAAACATTGTCTTTCTACATCTTAAAGGAAAGAATAAAGAAATTTATTTTCATAAGGATAAATATGAATGTGATTTTATCATAAGAGATGGCATCAACATCACCAAAGCAATTCAGGTTACGCGAAGTTTAAACGATAACAAGAAAAGAGAGATGAATGGATTACTTGAGGCCTTGCAGACATATAAACTAAAAGAAGGATTGATTCTTACATTAGATTGCGAAGATAAAATTGTTGAAGATAAGAAAAAAATCATAATCAAACCAGTTTGGAAATGGCTATTGGAGCGGGGACAGTAGAGGTAACAACAAATGGAATCTGAGGGATCTATTTCCTTAATAGTTGGTCATTTTGGGCTGGTGCAAAAGAGTTGGCAAGAGAAATGTCATATAATATCCGAAAAGCAAAATAAATCTTTACAAAATTTTTGACTTTGACCTGATTTCCCCTTCTGCTGTTGCACCTAAGCCAATAAAAACATTATTACCGATCATAGTACCAACATTTGTCATTGAATTGATGCCTGTCTGTACGTTGTCCCCCATAATTACACCAAGTTTTCTTCTCTTCGTATCATGTTTTTTACCATTTAAAATAACCTTGATATTCCTCTTATCGAGCCGCAGATTTGCTATCTTTGTTCCAGCTCCTAAATTACAACGTTCGCCTATAACCGAATCGCCAACATAATTCTGATGGGGAACATTGCTACTATCCATAATTATTGAGTTTTTAATTTCGCATGCATTACCTACATGACAACTGTTACCAATAGATGTATATGGTCTTATGTAGCAGTTTGGCCCGATTTTACAATCACTACCTATTACAACTGGCCCTTCAATATGGCTACCAGGTAAAATCTTGCTATTTTTACCAACAATAACAGTCTCAGTTAAGGTAGCGTTTTCACTTATGTCTCCCTCTATTCGTCCTTCCGATTTTTTTAATATTTCCTCATTTGCATCAAGCAGATGCCAAGGATAAACAACATCTCTCCATTCTTTTAGAAAAATGCCCTCCATGCTTTCCTCTTTAATAAGCAGATTTATAGAATCAGTAATTTCATATTCGCCTCGTGGGGATTTCCCAGTTTTATGAATATAACCAAAGATGTTGCTATCAAAATGGTAGATGCCCGCATTGATAACATTGGAAATAGGATTCTCCATCTTTTCATGGATTTGAACAATGCGTTTTCCCTCTAATTTAACAATTCCATACTCTTTTGCATTCTCGACTTCAACAAGCCCCATACTCATTTTGTTCTTAGCAATATTTTGAAAATCTTCTTTACCAAAAATAGTGTCCCCACACAATACGATAAAATCATCAACAAAATTCTCAGCCGTTTCAATAGCATGAGCCGTTCCAAGAGCCTTTCCTTGATTCACATAATCAATAGAAACATTCCAATTTGTGCCATCACCAAAGTAGTTTCGCACCATTTCTGATTTATATCCGACAATAAAAACAAATTCAGTAAGACCGGCATCTATAGCATTCAATAAATTCCATTACAAAATAGGTTTATTTGCGATCGGAAGCATAACTTTAGGCCGAGTAAAAGTTAGAGGGTGCATCCGTTTCCCTTCGCCCGCTGCAAGAATCACACATTTCATTTTAGTAACACATCTCCTATTCAACAGTAACTGACTTCGCTAGATTTCTTGGTTTATCAATCGAGCAACCTCTCAGTTTTGCAACATGATACGCAAGAAGTTGAAGGATTACTGTAATAGAAACACAAGAAAGTAAACCTGTATTTGTTGGAAAACGCAACACAAAGTCAGCATGCTTTTCAATTTCAGTATCTTTCTCATCTGCAATGGCAATAACCTGCGGCCCTCTTGCTTTTATCTCTCCAATGTTAGAAATGATTTTATCATATGTGGCATCCCTCGTAACTATTGCAACAACTGGGGTGTCTTTGGTAAGTAGAGCAAAGGGACCATGTTTGATCTCCCCAGCTGCAAAACCTTCAGCATGAATGTACGAAATCTCCTTGAGCTTTAACGCACCCTCCAAGGACAGAGGATAGTTTACACCCCGACCTATGAAAAAAACAGAAGTTGCATCCTTTAGATGTTTGGCCATATCTGCAATTTTATCGCTTTGTGCCAATACCTGTCTAATTTGTCTTGGAATATCCTTAAGATTGCGTATGTAGCTATATATCTCATCAGACCCAAGTTCCTTTCGTATTGTAGCAATTTTTAAAGCAATTAACAAAAGACTTAACATTTGAGAAGTGAATGTCTTCGTTGCAGCAACACCAATCTCAGGGCCACATTGAGTCAGTACAAATCCATCCGCAATTCTAGTTGCAGTACTTCCGATGACGTTTGTAACAACAATCGTTCTACTACCTGCATTCTTTGCTTTTTTCAAAGCACCGAGCGTATCAGCAGTTTCGCCGGATTGTGTTATAAAAACAACAAGTGATGATCTATCTTTAGTTCCAAAGTATCGATATTCGGAGGATATCTCTACAAACACTGGAATATTTGTTATTTTTTCTATGAGATATTTTCCAACCATTCCAGAGTACAATGATGTTCCGCATGCAACAATATGAATGGAATCGATGGTATCATTGAGCAAACTTTCCACCTTATCTGGCAACTCTATTGATCTATCTATCTCCGATACTCGCCCACGTAAGACCCGTTGAACAGAATCGGATTGCTCATAAATTTCCTTTAACATAAAGTGAGGGAAACCAGATTTTTTAGCATCGTTAAAATCCCATTCTATTATATTTTCCTCTTTTTGTATCTCGGCATCACTCTTATCAAAGATATGGATTGAATCTTTTGTGACAATACAAAATTCCCCATCGTCTAAATAAAGAACCCTGTTTGTAAACTTCAAAAGAGCCGTTACATCTGATGCAAGAAAGTTTTCATTGTCTCCAACTCCGATAATAAGTGGGCTTTCATTTCTCGCACCAACAAGTTTTTCTGGTTCATCTTCACAAATAGCAACAAAAGCGAATGATCCTTTGATTTTTTTAATAGAGGAAAAAACTGCTTTCTCTAAATTACCTTTGTATTCATCTTCGATTAAATGAGCAATAATTTCTGAGTCCGTTTGTGAGGTAAATGTATGCCCTTTTGCCTCTAATTCTTCTCGAAGGACTCTGAAATTTTCAATAATACCATTATGGACTATGGCAATCTTTTTATCACAACTGAGATGAGGATGAGCATTCTCTTTACTTACCTTTCCATGAGTGGCCCATCTTGTGTGACCAATTCCGATATTTCCTTTTATTTTTGGTATAGTATATTGTAACGCTTCTATCTCTCCAACATCTTTGAACGTCTGCAATTTTTCATCTATTATTCCAATGCCTGCTGAATCGTATCCTCTGTATTCTAGTCGTTTCAAACTCTCGATAAGTACATCATTTGCTGCTCTATGGCCCGTGTAACCAATTATTCCACACAATTCACATCACTTTACTATTGCTTGAGACGTTCTTTATGATTCTGTTCATGGAACCAAGGGTACATCTAGTTCCAATAATCTTTCCCGGGTCGATAACGACATGGCTTCCAATGCTACAGTCAGCTCCAACGATTGCTCCAATGTCTTCCAATTTTTTAAACTCGCCTTCTACTTCCATAGTTGATTTTCCTGCCGTACTTGAAAAATTATGTTTCATTGTGCTCCCTCTGCCAATAATGCAATGGGAAATAAACGAATTAGACCCTATATGTACATCACTCATAATGATGCTGTTTCTAATTTCACTAAAGGGATGAATAACAGAATTATCGCCTATGGCTGTTGATGGAAAGATGCAGGCATTAGGGCCAATCTCACAGCCATCCCCAATAATAACAGGACCAACAATATAACATCCAGAGTAAATAGTAGTATTGTTTCCGATAGAAACTCTACCTTTTAAGGTAACTCCCTTTTCTATGCTTCCTCCAAGAGATGATGGGACACTATGAGCCATAGTCTCGTTAATGCTAAGGAAATCCCATGGGTAGGCGATGTCCATCCATAAATCCGCAAGTATTGTACTTATTTTTTTGCCTTGTTCAATAGCCGATTGAATAACCGAAGAAAGAGAATAATCCCCCAGAGATATCACATTCTCGATAGTGTTAAATATAGAAGGCGAAAATTTGTATATTCCTGTTGATACAAATCTTTTTAAATTTTCATTAGGAGGTTTCTCAACAAGCTCTTTTAGAATGTTTTTTTCTGCAGTTACTACACCATATTTTGAGGGGTATGGAGTTTCTTTCACCAACATAGAATATTCTGATTCATTGTGTATCAACTTAGAGATACTCTTCTGATCAATTATGTTATCTCCAGATAAAACAATGAATGGTTCATTAATGTGTTTTTTAGCCTGCAACAATGCATGAGCTGTCCCCAATTGTTTATCCTGTACAACGTATATAACATCGACTCCTTCATATTCTTTAAAATACTCCATTATAACTTCCTTTTTGTAACCAACAACGACTACAATCTCATCTATCCCGCTGTTTTTAACGGCATCAAAAACATACTCCAATACAGGCTTATTAGCAACAGGTAACATCACCTTTGGCATGGTTTCAGTAAGCGGACGTAATCTTCTTCCCTCACCTGCAGCAAGAATTACAGCTTTCATTAAGATCTCCATCCAAGTGTAAGCTTGATTCGTCTATTTTATCTTTACTAACTGTTTTTATTTCTAAAAGTTATGTTGTGCATGTTTTTTTCTTGTAGAAGCATTGAGCACATATAGAAACTTTATCCTATAAATCAATTTAGAAAAAACTAGGAAATCACGTTTTTTATCTCTTCAAATATCATGTGAAAATCGTTCAAACCATTCTTTATGTTACTGTAGGCTATGTCATCATCTAATGCTCCGTATCGGTGAACGAGATGATTCCTAAAACCTTTCATCTGTTTTATTATCTCTATAACATTCCCCTTCATCACCTTTGAATCTTGAAGTTCTTTTAACATGTCATCATCACTACTTGGAACTCTTAACTCCTCATCTTTCAAAATGATAGCACATATATCCAGAATGTTCTGTATGGCAAATTCAATGTTTTTATAAATTCCATCTCGTTCAAGGCGCTCCATGGACTGGAATCCTTGAGGGGTTTCTGGTAGTTTTTCCTCCACAAGTTCAACGCTATCTTTCGCTTCAGCAAGTTTATGCAAAATTCTTTCATTCATAAAAACACATCTTCGACACCGGTTTTTCCGTAAAGTATATATTTATACCTAGGTTCGAAATCGTTATACTCTTCTATCATTTTTCGTGAAATATCATGGACGAATTTTTTATCATCTGTATAGATAAGTTCACCTTTGAAAACATTCTTTTTTACATATAGGGGAAGTAATTGAAACATCTGAAGGTCATATTTATCCGGGAAAGAACCGATTATTTTGAACAGTAGTTTATGAAGTTCTTTTTTGTTCCCTACATCATAATAGAGACATATATCTGTATCGGATCTTTCAGTTACATTACCAGTAACCGAAGAACCAAACAAATAAACGAATTTGAGTTTATCAAAACTGGGAAGGTTTTTCAATCTATCCAGAATTTTCTCTTTTTCCATTGTGTAGGTATTTGTAATAGATGTTAAAAAATTTTCGCATTAACTAGTCCGATACCAAGAAGAGGGTTTACTAAATGGACAGATTAGAATCATTATGCTTGCTGCGTAGATCAAAACCTAATTAACAAACAATATTGAATACCTGCATTTCTCTGCCATCTTTTTCTTAATGTTTTTAACAGGAAAACCTAAAATGTTTTTTTTCTTCTGCTCTCTGCCAACTATTACTAGATTTGCCCCAATGCCTTCAGCAGCTTTAACGGTTTCTTTTTCCAAACCGCCTTTTACTAATCGAACATTTACCCCTTTTTCTCTCATTTTTTCAACGAAGTTCTCCCCAATAAAAATCAAGTCTTTTTCTGATTTTCTATCGGATCTTTGACCTGTTTCATCTACTTCCACACTATCCTCCATATCAACTACATAAAGCATATGTAGGTCCCAACCCAAATCCTCAGAGAGTTTAACACTGAATTCAGGGACTTTCTGATTGGGCGCAAGATTAGAACAAACTGCAAGTATGGATTTACCTTCACCATCAGATTCTATCCAAATTGGGACATTCACTTCATCTAAAAGACGGTAGTTAAGAATGCATCCTTTTTCAAAACCCATCAATACCAAATCATAGTTATTCTCATCGAGTTCGCGTTTTACAACGTTGCTAAATTCCCCTTCCACAATTTTTTCTTTGAACGGAATTTCTTTATTTTTCAAAAAGAATTTTGCATCATTTAAAATAATATTGTCTACCCTAAGTCTACTTTTCTTAATTATGTCGTTACTTGTCTCCAATCTATTATAGTGTGTTCTAAAAGAATCTGAAATTTTATCTGTTTGATGCAAGGTTTTCTCTTCTATTATGTAGATCAAATTTATCGTACTCTTAAATCTCTCGGCTAGAAAAACACTTCTTTCCAATATTTTTTTTGAGTAAAACTCCGATGACACTGGAATTAATATATTCTCAAACATAATCCACCAATCTCTACTAATAACCCCTTTTGAATTTTTCATAGCACATTCTAACATATATATCTTTCATAGACCCAGTATCCCTTTCCAATAAACAATAGCCACAGTAAAAATTACTAATATACAAACAATATTAGAAACACTACCAGCCCTGACTAAATCACGCGTTGAAAAATAACCGGAAGAATAGGTTATAGCATTTCCGGGAGTGGCGATAACAAGCATAAACGCAAGTCCGCCGCTAAGAGCTATACACATTGATGCAAGTAGAGGACTTATGCCTGGTATTTCGGTTGATATCGCAATGCCAATGGGGAGAAGTATCGCAACTGCTGCAATATTTGACATTGCTTCTGTCAGAAAGATGGTGAAAATAATTAATCCAAGTATGACCAGATAAGGACTAATACCTACAGTATTAAAAAGCAGGTGAGCTATCCATTCTCCAGCGCCTGTACTCTGCATACCCATACCAAGTGTTATAGCTCCGCCATAGAGCAATATAATTCCCCATGGAACACGTTTCTCTAAATCTTTCCAGGAGATACATCCTGTTAAAAACAACAGGATTCCCCCAAGTATGGCTATAACGGCAAGCCCAAAATATGGAAATGATGAAAAGAAAATCCAAAGTAAAACAGTAAATGCCAAGATAACCAAAACCAATACTTCGCTTCTCCCCATCTTTCCTGCAATAGCTAACTGATTATCTATCTCTTTTTTCGCCATGGTAACATCCTTGATTTCAATAGGGAAAGAAAACTGTAACACAAGCCACACCAAAGGTAAAGCAATAAATACAACAGGCATCGAATACTTCATCCAATCAAAAAAAGTTACAGTAATACCAATATCAGAAAGCACTCCAATAGTGAGAGGATTTCTCGCCCCGCCAATGAGTGTACCTAAGCTACCAATAGAGCACCCATATGCTACACACAACATACTGACCTTACCAAAATTGCTCTGTCTAGGTGCAAGTTTCATTGCAATCAAAATAGATACAATAATAGGTAAAAACCGTGCAGCTACGCCATGTTCTGGGATTACAAAATATAAAAGTGCACCGGCGAACATAATGCCAAGAGTGAAAATCCGAGGATTTTTTTCAAAATGACTGAGAAACTTAAATGCCATTCTTCTATGCAAACCATGTTTTTCTATTGCCCCTGAAATTATGAATGCACCAATAAGGAAAAATACTGCCTGATTACCAAATGATGAAAAAACATCAACAGCAGGTATTACGCCAAGCATTGGTTGAGCTATCATTATCATAAGACCCGTAACGGCCAAGGGTATTGGTTCGGTTATCCACAGTATTGCAGCCATGAATAAAATTCCGATCATCACCTGACCATTATGAGTTAAACCATCTGGAGACGGAAGTAAATAGAATAATGCAACAATTGAAAATGCTAATGCAATGAAAAAAACATCTCTACGAGATAGAAGGGTATCCATTCCTTTTGAAAAATTGTCGTCTTCACTTGTCATCTTCACTCATTTAATAAAAACTCCCTTTTGAGAGCCGCCTAACTATCTTTTATTCTCTGCCGATATAATTTATCATCCACAACTTTTATCATTTTATCAATATCCTCCCCAGACATCTCAAGAAACCCCTGTATCTTTTTTATATCATCCCTGGGATTGGACAATATTTTATTATAGTTAACTAACAGAACCTCTATGTCATCCCTGCTTGTAATTTGTTTTTTTATCATGCGATTCAGTTTGATGAAAGCTTCCCTGGTTTTTTCACGATTCTTATCCTTTATTCCAGCCATTTTCTCCATTGAGTCAAGTATCTCCTCAACGTTTCTCTCCGAATAGATAATCCTATAATTGCCCTTTGGCAGATATTTAAGACCGTAAGCCGTTATCTTTACGAATTTTCCCGTATAATCTTCCAATGGAAATGTTCCATCCATGAGTTTATTTATTATCTTTCCTCCAGCTAGTTCATAGTAGCCCTTCGGATTGCTCTGATCAGATAGTCGGGAATCGTCAAAGGAAACTGGAACTCCGCCAGCATGCAATATCTGCATAAGCATGGATGTTCCAGAACGTTCTAGCCCAGATACAATATAGTTAATATTTTTATTTAAACTCATATTTCCTACATGCTTATATAAATCCCAATTCTTCCAATTTTTTCAGTACCTTTTCTGCGCTTTCTTCTACGGTTTCTTTATCGGTATCAGTTATTAATTCAGGGTTTTCTGGTTCCTCATATGGAGCATTAATACCAGTAAATTCTTTTATTTCGCCAGCTCTTGCCTTTTTATACATACCTTTTGGATCCCTTTTTTCGCAGGTTTCAAGAGATGCCTTTGCATATATCTCAAGAAATCTGCCTTCCCCGGCCAATTCTCTGCAGAAATTTCTATCTTTTGCATATGGAGAAATAAACGCAGTTATGGTAATCAAACCTGCATCTGCAAAAAGGTTTGCCACTTCAGATATTCTTCGAATATTTTCTTTTCTATCTTCTGGAGAAAATCCAAGATCTTTGTTTAATCCGTGACGGATATTGTCTCCATCAAGTATATAGGCAAGTTTCTCCCTTTCATGTAACTTGTGTGCAACCTCGTTTGCAACTGTTGATTTTCCACTACCAGAAAGCCCGGTGAACCATAAAACAACTCCTTTTTGCTTTAGTAGTTGTTCACGTTTTTCCCGCTCTACTGCATGATCATGCCATACGACGTTTGTTGCTTTTTGCTCTTTCATATTTATAATCATCTCCTTTTTAATTTTTAGTCAGAAATGCCATTATTTCCTCAACAAATGAGTCAGTTTTATCTTTTGGTAATATTGCACCAAGAACCTCTTTTTTGCCCCCGCATTTAAACCCTAGAGATTTTCCTCGCTGTATCATATGTTCCAAATTTTTGCTGCTTCTAACATAAACCTGATCCTTATCATCAAAGAAACCTGTATTTATTACCAAAGTGTTTTTCCCATTCTCCCATGCAACTTTTCGCGTTATTGTTGAAATAATGTTATATGGGGTGTGTATTTTCTTCAAAATAGTGCCCTGTACCTCATCTGTAGTCTTTTCAAGTTGTTTTGTAATTTCCTTGTTAAGCATTGTGAGATTTTTATTCCATTGATCATTATCTAGAATATCATCAGCAGACTTGTAACTGAGGAGAAGCGGAGGTGCAGTTTCCACTGCTTTTTTATCACCTAGTTTATAGTTAGAATCCAGCAGATAAACCGCCTTCAATAGATCGTCAAATTCAAGATTACTATCATGACAGAAATCCAATAGGATTTTGGAAAACAATGTGTTGTTCTTGATCTTTTGCTCATGATCTCCAACCACACCAAGTAGCGAAAACAGATTTACAGGATTTCCAAGAAAATCGTTGACAATCCAGCTAGCGGAAGGATATTCATCAGGATTTTCTCCTTTTATGACTGGATTATGATGAAAAACTTCTTTTATCTCCTTTCCAAGATGATGGTCAAATATCATTACCTTTGCATTTTTTGCCAATCTGAGAATGTTTTCCTTTGGAAGAGCCATATCGGCAACAATAACAAAATCATAGTTTGAGTAATCGGCAAGTTCCTTTTCAGTAAGAAAGTAATTACCAAGTTCGGGTGTTTTATTGGTCATATCTCTATCAGCCAGGTATTCTAACAAGAGGCGTGCAGAGCATATGCCATCAGCATCCCAGTGATGTATCAAAAGACCTTTGCCCTGTAGTTCTTCTAGCATCGTATATCCCTATTCCACGAATGGTTTATCAAACTTCAAAATCGTTTCTGCTACTTCCTTTCGCATCATATCTTCTGAAGGTATTTCCCCATTTGTTAGGAGTTCTCTTATTTTTTTGCCGCTGAAATTAATATGATATTTTTGATCATGTGGACAGATTTTATCGTTGACAACACTATCGCATTTTGTACATCTAGAGAAAGATCGGAAGAAAACAGGGATTATGCCTAGATCTGGAAATTCTGAGAATATATCGTGAGCATCATAAGGACCATAATAGTTACCAACTCCAGCATGATCTCTTCCTACAATGAAATGTGTGCAGCCGAAGTTTTTACGCATGATGGCGTGATGAATCGCTTCACGGGGACCAGCATATTTCATAGAAGTTCTTAGAATAGACATCACTGCACGTTCTTTGAGATAATAATGTTTCATCAATGTCTCATATGAGGAGAGGATTACCTCATCTCTGAAATCCCCTACTTTTTTCTTTCCGATGATTGGATTGATGAGAATACCATCGACAAAAGTAAGAGCTGTTTTTTGGACATATTCATGACCTATGTGTGGTGGGTTACGTGTTTGAAACGCTACGATTTCTCTCCATCCTTTTTCTTTGAATAAAAAGCGTGTTTCTCTTGGTGAAAGATTATAATTATCGAACTGTCTAGTTTTACTGTCCAGAAGAGTGATTTTTCCACCGATTAGAAGTTGTTTCATATTATAAACATTAGCAACTCCGGGGTGGTCCGTATCTTCTGTGCGATATATTGCCTGTGCCAATGATTTTTTATCATATGTATAAATTTCATCTATATTTAGTTGTGCAAGTAGACCGTTTTCTTTGTTTGTAAGTAATACAGCATCTCCCTCTTTTAGATCTTTTATATCTTGTTTATCGAAATCCAACAGTATTGGTATTGTCCATGGCGTATCATCTGCTAATCTTTTTTCTTTGACAACACTTTCAAGATCATCGCCATATAGAAATCCTTCCAGTGGTGAAAATACTCCATTTGAAATATTTAGTACATCTTCTGAAAGATCTGTATTTATTTCAAGCTTAGGAAGTTCGGCTACGTCTGATGACTCTTTCTTAACAAGTCTGTTTATCAATCTTCCTCCGTGTGGTTTTGACATATCATTCCCTCAATCCAGATATCCCAGCGCCCTTAACCGATCTTTGACTTTTTCTTCATCTTCTTTGCTGAACGCTTCTTCACTTTCCTCTTCTATACCGGATATGACCTCTCTGAGTACATAGGTTACGTAGGAAGAAAGAGAGTTAAACCCTGTTCCTTCTATTCGCTTTTTTATTTTTTCTGCGAGCGGTGTCGGTATAGATATTGTCGTATATTTTTTCACTTCTTTTTCTTCTGTCATAATAACACCTAATTAAATATGGTTATATATCATTATATTTAATTATATGTAATTGCAGAGGGCGTATATAAATATTGTGAAATTGGGCAATGGTGAATCTTCGGGTTTAGGGTGGTGACTATTTCGGGTGGTGAATGCAGGGTGTATCAAATTAATTAAAAAGAATACATTTAAAGATAAAATTCAACACAAACAATAGCAAAAGGGTTCTGTGTAAAAGTACAGTGTGGATAATACTTTGGAAAATTTACGTTATTATTTAAAAGTAATATAAGATTAATTACCTAATACAACAATCTCTTGAAATCATACACATAAAATTATTACCAATATATCCAAAGGAGTAGGGATATGGAATCATAATTGATACAGTCATGTTATTTATAAAAAGAAATTTTGGAGTTGTTACATCAGGGTTTTCGTTATTACGTAACAAACCAAAAGCAACTCCGTTAGTATTGTTTGTTATGATTTGATCGATCCAGCCATCATCATCAATACTCTTTTCAGAAAATGTTCCAATTATAATGCAGATGTACCACCAATAATATTCTGTATCATGCTTTTGTTCACCTGCCAATTCTTTATCCATTTCACTAACTACGATTGTTAATGAGGAAAAAATAATCTGAAATATGACAAATATGATTAGATACATACTTTTTTTTACCATATTATAATCAACTTCCAATTTGTGTTAATAAATAACATGATAATAATTAGCAAGTATTTAATTGTTTCTAACCACATCAGTTCATAAAAAAAGAAATAATAGAGAGACCATTACACCGTACCGTTTTGGGTGAAAAAGTGAAAACAAAGGACGTGAAAATAGCCATACTCCGCATAGAAGGAACAAACTGCGAACAGGAATCATATGATGCATTCAAAAGATTAGGAGCAAATCCGGAGTTTGTGCATCTAAAACAATTACTAGACATAGACTGTAACAAAGATGAGAAAAGAGACATCTTCGATTACCAATGTCTAATGATACCAGGAGGCTTCTCTGCTGGCGATTATATCAGAGCAGGGGCAATCTTTGCAGCTAGAATAAAAAGCAAATTACAAAAAAAATTAGTAGAGTTTGTAAAACAAGAGTATCCAATACTTGGCATATGTAATGGTTTTCAAGTATTAACAGAACTTGGATTGCTACCTGGAATAGACAACATTGTCAGTTCAGTTCCCCAAGCTTGTCTGAATATCAATGATTCTAATAGATTCGAATGTAGACCTACTTTGCTTAAACATGAAAACAATGGCAAATGCGTTTTTAGCTCAAAAATTCCAAAAAATGACATTAGATTAATCCCCAGTGCCCATGCAGAAGGGAAACTATTATTTCCTTTGGACAAACAGAAGAAATGCCTAGATGCATTAGAGGAAAACGATCAAATTGTATTTCGTTATGTTGACCCAGATGGTAACTATGCAGGATACCCATGGAATCCCAATGGATCTATCTCAAATATAGCAGGTATATGTAACTCTCAGGGTAATGTGTTTGGCATGATGCCTCATCCAGAGAGAACCTTTTACAGACATCAACATCCCGATTGGACCAGTACCGGTTTAAATGATGATTCTGGTGATGGCCGGGCGATATTTGAATCTGTATTGGAATACATATGTAAAAAAATTTGATGAGATAAATTATATCTTTTTTTGTTCTATAATCCCCTTCTTTCCCCCATTCAAATCCACAATTTCATAATCGCCTTTCAAACAAACAATTACTTATTTAACTCTTTTATAGACACAGCTTTTTCCTAAAAAATCAATTTCAACTTCTTCACCAATTTCACTTTTCAATAACATTTTCAAAATTTCAAAAGCATAATTTTTTGTTTCAAAACCATTCTCAATCTTTAATTTATTTTCATTTTGATTTGTCATATTCGATCTCCTCTGAATATACAATTTCAAAACAACTATTTCTTAATAAGATTGTTCGATGTGTGTGAACTCTGCTGAGAAAGGTTTAATCTGTCTTACATGCTATTAATGTGAAAAAACACTATAATAGCAATTATAATTACTATTGCAACTAAAATGGCTACTCCTATTTTCGCATTAACCCACTCAAACATATTCTTCTTTTCCTCCATTCAAATCCACAATTTCGTAACCGTCTTTTAAAGTGATGTTTATCGATATGTTACCATTTCCTACTTTTTTCAATCCATGCATTATCTACATCTTCTCGTAGTTCTATAGGTAAATCCGGTGCATCATCATGAAAAACACCATCGTCATCCTCCCACCATATCCGCCTATTTATAGTTTCACAAGTACTCCTATTAGTTATTTCAGCCCAAATCTCTGTTTTAATATTGCCCGTTTCACTCTCCTTAAGCAACCTTTTGATATTAATATCATACTCAGACAAATTTCTCCCCAATCCACAATTTCAAAGCATTCATTCCAACTTAAATGTTCCGATTGTTTTTTATTTGATGTAAATTTTACCATATAAATTCTAACACACCAAAAGTCAACCTGTCCACTCATAACAAAAGCATAAAATTATCTTAATTTAAAGTTAAATGAAAAGTAAATTTCAAATGAGATTGAGATATTTTAGATATGAATAGCGAATGCATTCTAAAC
>JAUWOO010000063.1 GCA_030612095.1 Thermoplasmatota archaeon
TTTTGAAAAGCAGCCAGTTTAGCATGATGATTGATGTAATTGCCAGTGATATTACTGTGGCCCAAGCAGCGCCTGCAATACCCATGTCAAGAACATAGATGAGGATTGGATCTAGTATAATGTTCAAACCAGCGCCAAGTACCATGGCATACATGGCTCGCTTAGCATCGCCTTCACCCCGCAGTATAGCATTGGATACACTAGTAAAAAATATAAATATGCTACCAGCAAAAATTATCTGCCCATAATCCACAGTCAAACCTACTGTTTTACCAGCACCTATAAGAACAAATATATTTTCGGCAAAAACAAAAAGCGGTATGGTGAAAGCAACTGCAAGTAGCAATGTAATGATAAGTGAATGAACTGCTACATTGTCTGCCCCTTCTTTGTCTTTGGCACCGATTCTACGAGATATGGCAGATCCGGCCCCCATGCCAAGTCCTGTGGACAGTGCCATGGCTATAAAGAAAATTGGAAAAACAAACCCTACTGCAGCAAGTGCATCAGCACCAAGTCCAGATACCCAAATCGCATCAACAAGGTTATAGATTGTTTGTACTGACATCGCAAGTATCATCGGTAATGCAAGTTTGATGATGGCTTTTTTAGGATCGCCGAGTAATGCCTTTACTCCTTCTGTTTCTTTTACTTCGGATGTTCCATTAGATATGTTTTTTTGAGATGCTGTGACATTCATTGTCCGATCCTCTCGAATTTAGTTTATATGTGATGGTGCATTCTGAACTGTCTTTTAAAATAACTTTTCCTCTCACCTCATGGTATGTTGATTGGTATAACTCCTCTTTACTTAAAAGGGATAAAGACTGGATGACCACTTTTTATTCATTTCCATTCCTGATTAGCGCATCTTTACTAACGATTGGAACACGTTGCTTCCTTCAAGATATATTTCTGTTATTCTTGCAGCGGTGGTTTTGTCAAGTCCTTGGTTTATAAGCTCTTTTTGAAATATATCTCCTCCTCTTTTCGCCTCCATTTTGAAACGCAAGAATGCCCATCCAGATTTCAACAATAGGGCAGGGAGAAACGGGAGGATTGCACCAAACAATTCAATGGAATTGCTCTTCCTTGCCTCTTCTACTTTTTTGTTCATGATTTTGTCTCAGGCGTTGTTTTTAGTCATGTCTGCCCGATCCAAATTTACCCATCATTTTCCCGATGTTTAACGTCGATAAATATTGACTTGTAAGTTCAAATGCTTGATCGTTTGTCATGCCTGCACCTTTTAGTTCTTTGTAGAATATTGCTGCTGCCTCAGCATACTGTTTAGCACTTTTCGGGCTATAGAGCAGTCCACTAATTTCTTTTAGCAATCCAGGTATTTTTTCAGATACAACATCTAATATTTCCTTAATTTTTTCTGGATCTGGCATTCTATCATGCCCATGCCAATTTTCTTCATGTTTATTCATTTTCATATTCCTCCAATTATTATTTTTAAATCATGGTAAGTTGGTCATTTCATATATTGAAACCGAGCATTTGTGACCACTTTTTGATCACTTCCTCGGCAAGACTGTATACAGATAGCGATCCTTTTTGATGTTTTTGGATGATGTTTTTTTCAGTTAATGCCTGTATTTTTTCCCGGATAATTCTTCTAGATGCAGTCCCTCGTCTACTTCTAATAATTTCTGTGATCTGAGAGATGTTCTGTTCACTTCTATCCATTAGTGCGCGTACGATTTCCTTTGATATTGGGTCTTTAACTTCTGGAAGTATAAGATCTGGAGTGAGACCACCATGATCAAGTAAAAGTCCAGTTAGCCTCATATAATTACTGGTTGTTTTTCTTACATCTTGGAGAGGTTTAATCAATACAGAAAGCATTTTTTCTAGCTCGCTTATACGTTTGTTCAACTCTTTGACTTCGTCAGCCAGATCTTTTTTCACATGGTATGAATGGGGTGCGGGTTAAAAAAAATTTTTGATTATTAGTGATACAGGTTGTCGTTGATGTGAATAACAGGGGAAGGGTGTTTTAGTTTTTCACTAGGAAGTTAGTAGCTTAGTGAAAGATGCAGTGGAAAACATTTGTAGCAAATTAATAGATTGATTTTGTTTACTAGTAAATTCAATATGATTAATTTCCAGGATGGATAAAAATCTGATTTAGTTCGGCTGTAGAAACATATGGGGTATACTCCATCTCTCTTGAAATCCTGTAGCAATGATCAACTTGGAATTGCAGAATGGCATAATCTAGTGTTAAAACTATCTTGCCCTCGTCTAATAACTGACTCATAACTTTCTCTTTATTGATTCTCAAAAATGGATTCTGCGGTATTCCATTTATATGAAAATCAAAAAAATGAATGTAAAAAGCTCGATAATATATTTCTTCAACGCCGATACCATCGATATAATCAACGAGTTCCAGTGCTATTTCTAGCCCATTTTGGGGAATAATATAAAATTCTGATGAGCGATGAACAGAAGAAATATTTTCGATAAAATCTATCATGTGCTCTTTAGTGCAAGCTGGATATTTATCTTCCAAATGATATGTGTTCACTGTGTCAAGATATAACCCATCGAATCCCTTTTCCTTTATCTGTGGAATGTACTCATTAATAATCAAATCCTGCCATTCTTTGCTTGAATAGTCAACATACCAACATTCAGGCCAATCTGGATTTTCCTCTAACAGATAATCGGCATTTGGATCCCAATAGTAGCGGTACTCCTCAGCCTCACCAATGCTAATATATGCAATAACAATTTTATCACTGTTTTTCATGTTAAAAATGTCATTATGGGTAAATCCGTCTGGATCAATATCCACTAGATCAAATTCGGTATTTGTTATATCCTCTGCCTCGACATCTGAATAAACACATAACCAATTATTCACCTCAAAAAGATCAGTAACCTGGTTGATATTTTCTACCGGGGCACTTTTTTCATTACATGAATCATCTGTTAAAGATATAATTTTTCTACTTTGTATTCCACTTTCAAAAGTTAGCCCGGTTATGAGTAAAAGAATTACAATACAATAGATAATAAAACTGTTTTTCATCTTATTTGAAACTCCTCTTATTTCGATGTGGCTTACAACATTAAATAACGCTAGCAACAGTTTGTTATCTCTATTACTTTGCAGTGTTTCATTCTTCTAGATTATTCCAGATGGATGCTATATTCATTCCAATGCCAACAACATAAGAGCCTTCGTATTCTTCTCCAAGGGTATCTCCAACCTCGAATTCAAGTAAAATACCAGTAAATCCAATAACCGATCCACCTATGTCCGGGAAGTGGGGAAATTCATATTTGGCTTGGTCAAATTCATAAATATATCTAAAACCAAGGGTACCAAGGGTAAATATACAACCACTTCCCGTAAATTTGCTAAAAACTGAAAATTGCGCTAGAATAGTGCTATTAAAGAACGGAAACTCATAAACGTTTAATTCAAGGAATGTGTAATCTTTTGTACCTTTCAAACCAAAAAACACTCCACTGAATAGGTTAAATACATCAAAAAATGGTTCTCTGGTAGGCATCAAACGATTTTTATCTAAGAATTTTTGTTGTGTTTTGAATTTATTTGCTAGATTATTGGCTGTTTCAGAAGATATAATGCCAATATCATTTAGAACATTCAACCTTTCCTCGATTTGCTTTGTAAAAGATTCTTGTGAAATCTCCTCTTCCATTAGTGCAATAATTTTTCTTGCGTCTCCTTCGGAAGCATGGTATTCAGTTAGATATCTAGAGCCACTATCCAAAACATTGATTATTATTGTTTTCTCCTTTTCTTCTTGTTTTTGAATACTTGAACTTACTACAGGTACAAAGCTTGCTAATACAAAGATAGATACGATTCCCAGCATCAAAATTTTTCCTGAACTATTATTTTTCATATTAATTTCACCCCAGACATAAAACGCTGCTCGTGAATATAAATCTTTCTATGATAATAAAAATTGCAACAATTGTCACGATTTACTATACTATTGATTTGCGCCTCTACGGCATCATTTTATGTTGCGTACCAGCCAATTTATGAAGTTTGGTGAATTGTATGGCAATAAAAATTTATTTTTTGTAATCATCCAAATCTATTTCCATTCCATCTCTAGCTGCAATAACCTTAACACCAAGTTTCTCAGAGAAATTCTCTGCGATTTCCCACGGTTTTGCTCTTATTAGTGTCATACCAAAATGAGTAAGAATGCTTAATCTTGGTTTATTAACAGATATTATTTTTTCCACATCTTTGACCGAAAGGTGCGGGATTCCCTTTTTTCCCTCCAATAGAACGACGTTTAAAATAAGTACATCCCCTCTGTAGTGTGATTCAAGTCCTTTGAAGTATTGCGTATCGGTTATAATCGATATTGAATTGTTTTTTCCATGGATGTTTAAACCATATGTTTCAACGCCATGAATGTGTTTAATCGGTGTTGAAAACGAAATGTTTCCTACGTTGTATTCTCTGTTTTCTTTCAAGACCTCAATACTTTCAACATGATTTCTAAAATGTTTTAGAATAACTGGATCATCTTCAAGTGCATCAATTGGGGCAAAAACGATTCCTTTTTTCTTGAATCCTCCATTTGTCATAGCTTCTATCATTATGTTTATGTCATTTGAATGATCTATGTGTCGGTGTGTCAATATAATGCCATCAAGATCCATTGGATTGAGTTTAGGTCTGCTTGCAAGACAGCGAACTAGTGAACCCGGACCAGGATCAATAAGTACGTTTGTATCATCAAGTGTTAGCCATATACCTCCGGATTTTCTCAGCTGCCTAGTAACAACAAAACGTGCACCTGCAGTACCTAAAAATTTTAATTTATTCATAACTTCTCCTCAAAATTATAGAGTAGATGATGTATTGTCTTAAGTGATCGGGTAGTAACTGAGAAGTCAGTATTAAATGTTTTAGCGAGACACTGTTCTATTTTTGAGCCAACGGTGGCATACTGTATTTTATCATCCTTCTCAAAGATGACATTATCGTTTCCATACATTCCAATAATCTTCATGTTTTTGTTTTCAATATGCATCAGGCAACCTGATATGTCTTCTTTTGTATAATTTTTACTGCCGAACATACCTATGCCACGGATAAAAGCTACTCCACGTTTCATTGGCGGTACCTCATTGGTTTTGAAATCAAATGAATGTATAATAAATGGTCTCATTTACTGGATGTATGTTGTTAATTTTGACAGCAGTATGAAAGAAAACTATTTACATACTGCGATTGATGTTGTCTATGTGGATCTTTTTGAATACACATACAACCTAGTAAGGCAGATTCCTGATGGAAAGATTTCTACATATGGGGCTGTGGCAAGAGCATTAGGGGATATACGTGCTTCGAGAGCGGTCGGAAGAATGATGAACCAAAACCCCAATGCTGATGATATGCCTTGTTTTAAGATTGTTTATTCTGATGGAAAACTTGGGGGGTTTGGACTAGGCATAGATGACAAGATCAGAAGACTAAAACAGGATGATATATCTGTAAAGGATGGTAGTATCGTTGATTTTGAAGATGTTTTGTTTGATGATTTTAAAACTGATTACCCTTTAAAAAAGCTTAGATCAGAACAGGTAGAATTGAGTAAAAAGGTAGAGATTATAGATGGCTTTGATGAGATAGAAACTGTTGCTGGTTTTGATGTGGCATATCCAAAAAATGATTTCGATGATTGCTGTGGGGCATGTGTTGTTATGAACTATAAAACAAAGAAGATTATTGAAGAAAAAACAATTTTTACTAAGACTTTCTTCCCATATATTCCAACATATTTATCATTTAGAGAATTACCATTTTTGAAAAAATTAGTCGAAAGTTTGGAATCCAAACCTACAATTTTAATGATCGATGGTAACGGAGTATTACACCCATATGGAATCGGTATTGCATCTCATGCAGGCATCAGCTTTAATATTCCAAGTATTGGAGTAGCTAAGAGTATGCTATGTGGCAAGTTAGAAAACAATATAGTGAAGATAGATAATAAAAAAATGGGATATACTTTATTTTCATCCAAACGAGTAAGAAAACCTGTCTATGTTTCCCCGGGCCATAAGATTTCTTTTGAAACTTCTCTTGATGTTGTAAAACATTTGAGCTTTTACAAGAATCCTGAACCACTAAGGCAGGCACATATTCTGGCTACAGGGAGTATCTAATCAAGATATGTAAGCTCCTTACTAGATATTACAGGTATTCCTCTGTTTTGGAACCATTCTTTATATTCTGATACCTGAGATTTCTTTAGAGATTTCCTATGAATATATGCTGCTTTTACGTTAGGTGTTGACTGCAGTGTCTTTTCAAGCATTTCATCGTTTATATTCCCTGCTTTTATCTGGTATGTGGGTATCATGTGTCCAAATGCTACTTTCTTTTCAAAGACTACATCTGTGAATCTTGGTGCATAGTGCCCACCGCCAACCCCGATAAGTACAGGTATATCACTAGGTAGATCTTCTTCATAATGATATGATTTGAGCAGTTCAAGTACTGATTTTGCAATTACATCTGCAGGATTTTGTTTTTTCCATTCTTCTTCAGTACTCCCCACTTCTGCAAAAAAAGTAGGTATATTCATGTAGGGTCCATGGTGTGTAACTTCGAAACAAACCTGATGGTGAAGTTTTGCTCGTTCAGCATTTTTTTTAATTATTCTTAGCAATTGTGTCATTAGTCGAGGCGATGATTTTGAAAGAGTTCGTGTTTTCCCTCCAAACTGTGCTTCTCCGTAGTTGCCAATTGGATGTGTGGTAAGAGTTGGTTCTCCCGTTTTGCTTCTATGACGGGAGATATATATAGCTTGTTTTGGTTTTATTCCTAGTTTTTCTTCTACTTCTTTATCAAGCATTTCATGTCTTATCGTTCTGTCGTTTATTGTAACGATAACCACATCTTCCATATTGGAATGTCTGTAGACTGTGTTTTCGTAAAAAGAATCTATCTCTTCCCAACTTGATTGATTTAGAAGTCCTTTTTTGATGTTAGTACTGGCAGGATCCTCTGTGGAAGACACAATTAAAACAGTCATAAAGTTTCATCCTTCAACAGTAGAAACATCAGATCTTTTTTAAATCTACTCTTCTCTTCTCAGCAACTCCTTTATTTTCTGCGTTTTCACTAGGAAATGTATCCTATCTTTTAATGTACATATTCGTGCAATGTATTGTATTTCGTTTGCCTCCTGTTGGCTTGATAGTAATCCTGCGACATGCATATTTATCTATATCATTCTTATAATTATATTTATAAAGGGTTTGTTGTACAACTGTTACCATGTATATGCAATAGTTATTTTTAAAAATATAATTTTTTTATGTGACTCATGTTACATTCAGGATAATTTATATTGTTCAACGACGCCTTCACCCGCATCCCTAAACGCTCGAGAGACGCCTCCAACACCTAGCTTTATTCCACCAAATATTCGCGATACAATCAGAACATGCTGGTCCAGATTATGTTTTTTCAATATCTCTAGTAGCACTCTTCCCGGATGTCCAACCTCTCCGTCATCCTTGAACGATTCAATGATTTGTTGGTTTGAATTGTTGAAAAGACGAAGTGCGTAACAGTGATGATTTGCTTTTTTATAGGATCTTCTGTGGGATTTGATTATATCTGCGATTTCATCAGTTTTTTCTAGTCTGTATAGGTGGGCGAAGAAGCGTGAATGCTGTACAGTCAGTTTTACTGCTGCTAGTTCCTGCATGGTTTTTGGTTAGAACAAATGTGTTTTAATGTTTTTTGGATGGTGTGAGGGGTACAATATATTAGACATATAAAAGCATTTATAAAAAGATATATAAATATATGGCTGTATGTATCTCTTCGTGGATTACATGTTTCCGCTAGCGGATTGATTTTCTCTTTGCAAACATCTTGCTTAATGTCTTACTGTATATTAGCAGATAGGATATACTGGCAATTGCAAGTGCGATTAAAGGTGGGTTAAAAATCCGCCCTAATTCACGACGATGGATCTGCCAGTTAATGCCATAGTGTGCCATTAGAAATCCTGTGATTATGAGTAAAGTTAGTGATAATAGGATAAAAAACATATTCTTTCTGTTTTCTCTGTCTTCCGCGGTTTTACTTATAGTATATGCCGATAGAATTGCTGCTGGTGGAAGAACTGGTAGGAAGTATCTCATATCTTCAACTGGAACTTAGCCAACCCAAGTCAACTGCATATATATGAAGAGTGTAGGAATTATCCAAAATGCTAGTAACCAAGCTCTATTTCTTCTAAAATCCAACAATAGTCCCAGTGGAAAAATAAATAATGTCGGCAACATTAGAAACAACTGTGGCAATATGTGATTAATCATGTTTTGTATGCTTTCTACAGATGGATTAAAATATTGTTCAAACATCGTTTCATCTGGAGTTTTCCTCAGTTTTTTCCTAACGTTAGTATGGTAACTATGAATCCAAGAGCAAGAGGCAAAATAACGATATAATAGATAAGGTCAAGTTCTCTAAAAAACGAAGTTATGTCATAACCATAAATCTGTAGCAAGACTAGGGAAACCAGAACAATGGGGATTGATAATGCAAGTATAAATGGTAATGCTTCTCTATTCATTTGCTCTCTCTCCACACATAAACACTTTTTTGATAATTAGTTTATGGTGAATTAGATATATAAATATACATCCCTAACCATATCTTATAATATATATCAAATTTGAATTTACTCTCTCTTTATGGGGCTATAGGGTTTGTTACCTTTGAATATATCATTTACTGAACAGTTAGTAAATGTAACATCCATGTTGTCGGGTCTGTATTCTCCATTTAGTGTATCCCAATATACTTCTATGTTCTCCTTATCAATAGCCAATATAATGCCCATATATTCTTTTGATTTGCCATTCTCCCCTTTGTATCTACGTTTTACTCTATCTCCTAACTTAAAAGCATCATACAAAGAGGGATAGCTTTTAATTTTCTCTTTATTTTTTGCATATTGCATTATTGCTCTCACCCTTTTCCATGATAATATTTGTCACTAACGGTATTTAAAGATATCTTGTAAAAATGTCAAAACTGAAATATTGCAAGAAATGCGGATTTTGTATTTCCAATCAAGTAGTTTTAATAGTTCCAAGAATGGGCTCGTATATTAGACCTTTATCCATCAGTGAGGTAAGCGCCTCCTCGATTGAATCTTTATCGAGTCCAGTTTTTTTACATTTATCTGTGATGGAATCCCAAAGTGCTCCCTCGTCACCCTCAATATCCTTTATAATTTTTAAAACAGAGTTTTCAATCTCCTCAAAATCGTCCTTTTTTTCTTCATCTAGTTTAGTCTCTGTTTCTTTTGGTTTCTTGTCCTTCTTTCCCTCATCTATTTTCATATCCATTTGGGTGTCTGGTAATGTATCTTTACCGGGTGTAAGGTATTGTAATGATTCTTGAATTAGTGTGATGTACTTATTCACGTCAATATCTTTATAATTTTTGAGGGCTGAAACTATTCCTTCAGAGAGATCTATGCTACATCCTAGTTTTTTTAAATCATCGGCATTTGGTTGATTCATCTTAGTTGCTTCGACAACTGCCTCAATCCTGTCCTTAGTGCTTGTGCATGTTTCCAAAATCCATTGATTTCTGATATCTGCGTTAACTTCCATTATTCTTTCAGGTCTGATTGAGACATACAACTCTTCTCCATCCTCTGGTCTATATGTTCTTGATTTTCCAATAACTGCTACAAAAGCAGGGACTTCAATACTGGAAAGAGCATCGGTGGCATTTTGTTGATACTGGCCAGAATACAGCGTGAAAACACCCGTAGGATCAGAAACGTGAGCTCTCAATAGATCTCCACTCTCCGACATATTCTCCACGTCGGTAAGAACGCCAATAATAAACAAGCGATTGATCTTGGCACCCAGGGGAGTAACGATGTAGGATGGAGCCATTTCCCCCTCGCCCTTTATTTCGACAGTTGAATCATTATACTCACTTGCAAAAACTCTCCAAGCAACCTCTCGTTTCATTGCATCTCCTCCAAATATTGAGATAATTTT
>JAUWOO010000104.1 GCA_030612095.1 Thermoplasmatota archaeon
GTCAGTACCAGGATGGGGTTGATGCCCAGTCATCGCAGTGGTTCGATTATCTAAGACCGTTATAACCACATCATGGCTATGATGTACGGCGTTGATGATCGGCGGAATTCCAGAATGAAAGAATGTTGAATCACCCATAAATGATATAATAGTATGATCAGTAGAGGCAGCAAGTCCACATGCCGTGCCAGCATTAGACCCCATACATAATAATAGATCTGCCATCTCCAATGGTGGTTCTTTTCCTAGCGTATAACACCCAATATCCGTTGGATAGACAGTTCCCTTCGGGGAAGCTTTTTTAACGGCATAGTAAGTAGCACGATGAGGACACCCTGGACACAGAGACGGTGGACGACTGGGTATTTTAATTTCGGGTTTTACCGGTTTTGAATTTGGATTTTCTACTTTGAATATTTTAGATAATGCCTCTGTGACAATATCGGGGTTATATTCATATAATCGAGAGAAATGCCCAGTTGACTTACCATATAATTTAACGTCTGTTCCTAAATCATAGATCATTTCTTTACACTGGTTTTCAAGGATTGGTTCAAGCTCCTCAACAATTACTATGTTTTTACATGATTTGACGAACTTTTCACACATTTTTCTGGGCAAAGGATGAGTCATTCCAAGTTTTAGAATTCTAACATCTAGTTTTAAATCGTCAACTACCTCTCTAACGTAGTTAAAAGAAACGCCAGAAGTAACTATCCCCCAGTCGTCTGGCTTTCCAACATTTATTATCTCATTAAATGGTGATTTTTCTGAGATTTTTTCTGCACGTTCCATCATTTTCAGGAGTTCAGGATGTCTTGCACGTGCAACTGCAGGGGTTGTAACAAGCATCGGACTTTTTTCAAAATGTCCTTTTCCTCGTGGTTTTACAGGTTTCTTTAAAACCACAGCACCTCTAGCATGATTCAGTCTTGTAACAGTCCTTAACAGTATGGGAGACTGTAGCTCTTCAGATATCTCAAAACCCAGTCTTGTCATTTCCTTAGCCTCTTCAGGAGTTGTAGGTTCGAGCATGGGCGCACTGGCAAAAATTGCAAAATAGCGGTTGTCCTGTTCATTTTGAGAAGAATGACAATATGGGTCATCTGCGGATACTATAACATGCCCGCCTCTGCACCCTACATATAAGTAGGTCATAAAAGCATCACTTGCCACATTTAGGCCGACATGTTTCATACACGTTAGGGCGCGTAGGCCGGAAAATGATGCCGCAGCAGCCACTTCAAGTGCTACTTTTTCATTGGTTGAATACTCAAAGTAAAAAGAGGGTTTTTTTCCTTTTCTTTTGAGATACTTTGCTATCGCCGAGAAAGTATCTGCTATCTCTGATGATGGTGTGCCTGGATAGGTTGTTGCAACATCAACACCCGCTTCAAGAGCACCTCTAGTGATTGCCTCGTTTCCAAGTAAAAGTATTGTTTCCTTAGGTTTTGACTCCATTATTTCCATATAATCACTCCCCTTAGTAGTCTAAAGAACTCTACATTTCAGCCCATTTGGGGAATTTAAGGAGAGCATATAAAGCTAACTAGTGGAAGAGATCGATCAATGCTGTTTTCAACTGGAAAAAGCGATTCTGACAGGGTTAAAAGGTTTATTTCATTTTGACATTTTGACACCTTATATTTATATATCTTAGTGTTAGAAGATAACATGTAGCATAAATAAATAACATATTGTGTTTAGCAATGTAAAATATATTACTAGATGTATTCGTTTCACATTCTCATTATATAGAGGTGGCATCGTGGACAAAAGGAAACTGACATATTATTCATTGATAGGAACGGCACTTGGCGGGGTAACTGGATTGGTTCCCATTATTGCATGTTTAAATTTTTTTTCATTGGTTGATGGGGTTACCCATGGCTTTGTTACAATCAACATTGTTGCCTTGACTATCGGTTTTTGTGCTGCATATCTTATCATATTTAAATCAGCAAAAAGTTTGGATTGGTTCAAAACGAAACATTGGATATTAATCAACTCATCTATCGGTGCAATCTTTGGTCTGTTGGTAGGGTACTTTGCCAATACCGGTGAAATATACTGGTTTGTTATAGGGTTTGCAATAATCTCACTCATACCAATGGTTAATTTTTTAGTAGTAGCTTTTTGGTTAGGAGCCGCGATATATGGTTCATACTATCCAATCGATTTAATCCCAATTTTAAATGACATTCTTCCTACCCATCTAACAGATACTTCAATGATATGGATAACAGGTCTACCCCTATTTGCAGTTCCTTTATTTGCATTCTTGGGATATTGGATGGTTGGAATAATATCAGGATCCCGCAAAAAGAGGGTTTTGGCACCAACAAAGATAATTGATCGAAGAGGACTCAAAGTAGAGATGGGGGAATATAAGTCCAAATTAAGTGGATGGAAAAACGAGGGATACAGTACGTCTGAATTGGAAGAATCATTAAAGAACGGGAATTTACTCAGCAAGATACAAAACCTCAGGGCCTTTGAATCTAAAATCCAGAAACTTGAGCAATTTGAAAAGGAGATATCAACTCTAGGCGTAGAAGGATTCGACTATGAAATTGTCTCGATAAAAAAGAAATTAAAAAATCCCAATGAGATAGATAATATAGAATCAGAACTTTCGATGTTAAAAACTAGGATCGAAGTAAAGATTGGAAAACTAATTGACAAAACAGATGAGAAAATTAAAAATGCAATCAGTGACGCAGCAAAATCAAAAGATTCGCAGCGATTGAGCGCACTGAAAATCTTAGAAATGGAGTTTTATACTTTCTCTGAGAAATTTAGATCTACTAAAATCCCATATAAGGATGCTATGTGCAATATCCTGGATCTGAATCATCAAGCTGAAACACTTGATATTCCCCATGAAAAAAAACAGGAAATGCCTGACCCGGTTCATGTTAAAAAAACAAATTATTATGACATTTTGAGTATAAAGCCCGATGCCACCCAAGAACAGATAAAGAAAATGTTTAAAAGATTGTCATTAGCGTATCATCCTGATACTGAAGCAGATACTGGCGTGGATGGCGATCGCAGATTTAGGACGATTATCGAAGCATATGAAACTTTAAAAGATCCGGGTAAACGAAAAAAATACGATTTAGAAAATGGAATACAACAGTGAGACGGAGATATGGAGAGAGAGTTACTACTAACCATAGTTAAAAAACCAGCTGTATGCAATTAATGGACACGTGCAAACCAAACGATATAAATCCAACTACAACATAGCATAGCTCATATGAAGAAAAAGGTTGCATTGTCCATAGCAGGTTCTGACCCGTCAGGTGGAGCAGGGATACAAGCAGATTTGAAAACATTCGCTGCTCTCGGTGTGCATGGGACAACAGCAGTAACTTGCATCACTGTTCAAAACACACAAAGAGTGGAAAAAATCCACAAGCTTCCCCTGGATATCATAGAAAATCAAGTTAGTATTCTGGCAGAAGATTTTAAGATAGATGCTGTAAAAACTGGAATGCTTTATGACAGTGAAATAGTGTCTTGTATTTCAAAAAAAATCTCACAGTATAGTCTGAAAGGCGTGGTAGATCCTGTGATGATTGCCACTAGTGGCGACATGCTATCAGAAGAAAGTTTTGTTGATACAATTAAAAAAGAACTTATCCCTAAAGCATACATAGTAACACCAAACATCCACGAAGCGTACATGTTAACCGGGGAAAAAATAGAAACAATAGATGAAATGAAAAAAGCCTGTAAAAAGATCTACGAAATGGGACCGAAATATGTTCTGATAAAAGGGGGGCATCTTGATAACACACATGCCCACGATGTACTTTTTGACGGGGAAAGATTTACCGTTTTGTCTTTGCCAAAAATTCCAGATAAGAAAGCCCATGGTTCCGGATGCACGCTATCCGCATTGATAACCGGTTTACTTGCGTTAGGGGAAACACCAGATTTTGCAGTTAGGAAAGCCAAACACATTCTTTGGAATATGATAGAACAAGGATATATCCCAGGAAGGGGATCAGATGTTCTAAATCATTCATCTGGCCTAGTTTGGGAGATGCCCTATTCGTTTCCAACTAATGATCATTTTACTACATGGCTGGATTTAAAAATATCTGTTGACAATCTCTTATCGTTTCTACCTAAAAAATATGTCCCAGAGGTGGGAATGAACATTGGATATGCTCTGCCAAATGCAAAAAAACTAGAACAGGTATGTGCAATTAACGGGAGAATCACTAAAACACAGGATAACTCAAGAATGTGTGGTGGTCTTGCGTTTGGTGTGTCAAAACACATAGCAGCTATAGTCCTGGCGGCGATGACTTTCGACCTCGACGTGAGATGTGCCATGAATGTAAGATACTCTGAAAAGAACCTTGAAAAATGCAAAAAGGTAGATTTTACAATAGGTTCGTTCGATAGAACAAAAGAACCAACAAAGAAAATATCGACAATGGAATGGGGAACCAAAGAAACAATAACACGTCTCAATTACATACCAGATATCATATATGATACTGGAGGAATAGGTAAAGAACCGATGATAAGAATTCTTGGAAGAAATCCAAAAGAGGTTGTAGATAAGGCATCCATTCTATCAAAAGATCATGATAACTGAGTATACCTGTAAACGGCCAATCCATAATATGAGGAAAACACATATGGAAAGGTTTATAAACGGAAAAATTGTTGATAGAAAACGAAAAAAACAATGAATTCAGGAAGGAGAAGTTTATGGCAGAAAAAGAAAAAACCGATGAGAACACAATATTTGTTGGAAACAAACCACCGATGAGCTATGTACTTGCAGTAGTAACACAGTTCAATGGCGGATCAGACGACGTGATAATAAAAGCTAGAGGCAGAGCAATAAGCAGAGCAGTAGACACAGCAGAGATAACAAAAAACAGATTTGTGACCAATTCAAAGATCAAAGATATAAAGATTGGGACAGAGGCCATCACAAACGAAGAAGGTAGAACCTCCAACGTATCCTCAATCGAAATAACTTTGACGATCAAATAAAGAGATTGGAGTTATTGCGGCAACATATGCCTTGAAAAAGTACGTTTTTTAAGTGTTGAGTGTATTTACTCAACCCATATTTTTTATTTTTCAGACTTTACAGGCTGTAGGAAAATTTAGAATACTGGTATCTACAAATGAGAGATTGGGAGAATTAGCAACTGTCATTTTTATAGCATAATGTTCCCCAAGTAGCATACAAAAATCATTTAAACAAGTGAACGCATGCACAAGTCCCATTGATAAGCATGGTTAGTTATATTATTGTCACAGGGGGCGTTGTTTCTGGTTTAGGAAAGGGCATAACAACGGCTTCCATAGGAAAAGTTTTGAAAATACATGGTTACAAAGTTACTGCCATAAAGATAGATCCATACATAAACTGTGATGCTGGGACATTACGACCCACAGAACATGGGGAGGTATGGGTTACAGAAGATGGTGGGGAGATAGATCAAGATCTTGGCCACTATGAAAGATTTTTAGATGTTAACATCCCTAAATGCCAAAATATTACAACAGGACAGGTTTACAAAGCAGTTATTGAAAAAGAGAGAAAGGGGAAATATCTGGGGAAAACAGTACAACCAATTCCACATGTGACAGACGAAATTAAAAATCGCATAAGAAAGCCTGCACAGGATTCGAATTTTGATTTTATACTTGTTGAGATTGGTGGAACCGTTGGCGACTATGAAAATGTATTGTTTCTTGAAGCAGTACGTCAAATGAAGCTAGATGGGGACAAAGTAGTCTACGTCCATGTGACCTATGTACCTGTTTTGGATGCTCTTGGTGAAGCAAAAACAAAACCAACACAACATTCTGTAAAACTCCTTAGAGAAATAGGGATTCAACCTGATTTCATAATTACCCGTGTAAAGGAACCTCTCGACAATGTACGGCGGGAAAAAATTGCTATGTTCTGTAATATCCATGAAGCGGATGTTATCTCTAATTCAGATGTTGAAAATGTATATAGTGTCACCCTTATTTTTGAAGAACAAGAATTATGTAAAAAAATACTTCATAAGTTACATCTTAGAAAAGATCATAACGAACTGAAAGATTGGAAGGATTTTATCACCAAAATAAAGAAGCTAGATAAGACCGTTAAAATTGGTATAGTGGGAAAATATTTTGATATTGGAACCTCTCAACTCTCTGACTCCTACATATCAGTTATTGAGGCAGTGAAGCATGCAGCATGGAACAACAATCTC